>JBKPEN010000006.1:0-1851 GCA_046728425.1 Thermoproteota archaeon | reverse complement strand
TGCTCGTTGGACAGAGGCTTGCAGATATGCCGGCTGTGTACTGGTCGCTAAACTACTGGCCCGTGGAGGCTGACAGATAATTAAATGGCTTCATATCCTCAAAGTTACCGCTTTGGAGACTTTGTAGCTAGCCTAATCTGGCTCATATTTTGGATATTAGTTATAGTAGCACTAGTAGTGCTCCCGCTGATCTTTATCATCCTCTTTTATGTTCCACTGCCTGAAACTAACGGCAGAGTTTTCACGCCATATCTATTTCTCACATCCATACTGTATCCTCAGAGCGCTATCCCGCTCATCGGAACGCTGATCCATGGTACGCTCTTCAAGGTCGCGGTGTTTCCAGGATTTACCTACGCTGCGCTTATTGCTGCAGCAACAATATTCATAGAGCGCAAATTTCTTGCCAAGATGCAGCTCAGGGTGGGCCCACTCTATGCAGGCAAGATTGAGGGCATACTGCAACTGATTGCGGATGGCTTGAAGCTTATATCTAAAGAAATAATTATTCCCTCAGGAGCCGACAAGCTGATCTTTTGGGCGGCACCTATAGCTTATGTCGCAACTGCCGCAGCAGTTGTGGCTCTTATACCAGCCGCCCCCGGGTGGGTGGTAGCAGACATTGATGTAGGCCTTCTTGCGGTATTTGCAATCCTTGGCTTCTTTCCGCTTATTGCCCTACTCTTCTCATGGGCAAGCAACAGCAAGTATCCGTTCATCGGTGGACTCAGAGCTCTGCACCAGTTGATAGCTTTTGAAATTCCATTCTTACTCTCGGCGCTTTCAGTAGTCATATTGTCTGGCACCCTTAACCTCACGGGAGTCGTTGACTCGCAGATTCAGTCATATTGGTTCATCTTTTTCCTGCCAATAAGCGCCTTTGTTTTTTACATTTCAGCACTTGCCGAGCTTGAGAGGATACCCTTTGATTTACCAGAGGCCGAGGCCGAGATCGTAGCTGGCTGGCTGACCGAGACATCTGGCATGATATACGGCCTTTTACAGCTAGGGTCATACATCAAAACATATGCTCTTGCTGCCTTGTTTGTAATTCTATTCCTTGGCGGTTGGGCCGGACCTCAGATCTTCCCAAAGGAAATCATACTAGGATTTAGTGGAACCGCTGTTAACGCCATCTTTTGGTTCACGCTCAAGACTTTTGGCATAATATTGCTTATGCTCCTGCCCAGAGGCATTAGTCCCAGAATCAGAATTGACATCCTGCTCCACACCGGCTGGTACAAACTCATTGTTCTTGCTTTTATTAACATGTTCATAGCCCTTGCACTAATATATGGGGGGGTGCTTGGTCCTGGTGGTCTGCTAGTTAGATGACATCGTCAGGTTCCTCAACTGCAAGTGGCTTTATCAAATCCATTGAATCTGGCTCAAAGCACCTTGTTATCAAGCGCTTTACTCTGCGCTATCCAGAACAAAAGCTCAAATTTGTAGGAGATGGTTATCAATTTGACCCAAAGAAGGGTGTTGGCATTGCAGGTTATAGAGGGAGACATATCCTATTTCATGACAAATGTACAGGTTGTCAGCTCTGTGCTATAGCGTGTGAAGGCATTGCAGAAGCAATAGGAATGGTTAAGATAGGAGACGAGCAGCAGTGGAAGCAAAACAAAAAAGGGATAATGCCGCAGATTGATTATGGTAAGTGCGTGTTTTGTGGCCTTTGTGTTGATGCATGTCCCTTTTATGCACTTTTTATGACAAATGACTATGAGCTTTCAGCCTTTACAAAGGAGCATCTCATTTACACACCAGCTCAGCTTGCAGTTAAACCAAAGTACCAAGGTGATGTAGAGATTGTAATAGACGATAGGGGAGCAACACATGGCTGAT
>JBKPEN010000082.1:0-5476 GCA_046728425.1 Thermoproteota archaeon | reverse complement strand
TGCCTTTTGACAACCAAAACCGAACAAGGAGGATGGGCATGATCAATAACCCCTTTTGCAACATCTCCTTTCAACCATCTTCCAAAACCATGGACGCTACTATGACCTATGACAATGAGATCTGCACCTATATTTTTTGCGTAGTCTATTATTGTTTCAATAGTAGAACCTCTGTCAAATGGTATCTTCATAGTACAAATGATCTTCTTGCTACTACATTTTCCATGATCTGAGAGAACCATCCATTTACTTTTGCAGTAATTTCATCTTTGACTTCTAGTTCTGCCTGTGGCAAATCGTAGACTTTATCAAAGTAGGGCTCAGGTTCTACTATGTGAATAAAGGTAATGCTTGCGCCAAGTGGTTCTGCAAGTTGGATGGCTTCATTTGAAGCATCAAGCGAATATTCCGATATGTCAAACGGTACCAAAATTTTCTTAACAACCACTATGCTGCAACCTCGTAGCTGGGTAGAGCGTTAACATGAAGCCTCAGAACACAAATAACAATAACATACAAGATCGTTTTCTTGCAAGCGTATTGTGTTGCTATTATTATCGTCCTGTAAAATTGTATTATAATTGGCATCATGTTATCAATCTGATATGTTTGTTACTGTTACGCTTTGCAAGGAGGGTGTGTGAGAGAGACACACACGCGCCGCCTTTTTTTACTTATTATTCATTTCCGTCAACGGGCACTAAGGAGTTGGCAGCAGTCGAATTGACAGATGGCAGCAAGAAGCTATCAGACGGCGGCTGGGGTTGTGCAGCGTTATCTATGCTAGCTATGGAAACAGTGATCGTGTAATCCTCACTCTCTGTCAGCACAGGGCCTCGAATATGATATACTCCGTCACTTGCAACTCCTTCTTGGTCTGTCAGATCCGGTCCCCAGCTAATAAAATTCGGTTGTGTTTGGTTTGATGAAGATGATGTCGTCATTGTTTGGTTTGCTGACGATGTTTGGTTAGATGATGATAATGACCTGCTTGAAGGTATCAGCTCTAAGTCTAAAATGCCATCAGAATCATCAAACTGGTTAGAGTACAGAGTTGCGCCTGTTGAGTCTGCAATAGTTACACTGTATGTTATACTCAATGTTGGTGGGATAGTAGTAACATTGTCATGTGGCACAAACGAAAATGTTGTACTTCCTACCTTGCCTGCTTCAAAAGGCAATGCATCGCCACCTACTAGCATGTCCATATTCTGTCCAGGCTCAAATTCGCTTCCTACCTTTATCCTTCCCTTTGATGATGGGTTATCGCTGTCATAGTAGTCGTAGGTTCCAGGTACTGTAAATTTGTGTATAAAGAATCCTCCAGGAGCTATATCTGCTTGAGCAATTGCTTCTGGACTGGTATCATTAAAAGTAACAGAATGTTGCGAATCATCATCGTTGAACCACACCACTCCCATGCCTGCTGGAATTGAAATACCAAACGGTTCAAATGGCGAGAAGCCTAGCTCAGAGAAGGGAATATTGATGGCATATGACGGGTCTTCTCTTGCCTGATCGTAGCCAGACGGAGCTAAGAATTGTTCAATTTGTTGGAAGAGACTACCTCCACCACCATCAGTTGCAGAGGATTCTGAGAGTTGCCCTTGGTCAACAGATGTGGATACGGTTGAAAAAACAGGGGACAGCATATTTATAGGGACTAAAACGCTGACACCTCCAATAATACTTAATAACAGTACTAATGTTTGTGTAGATTTTAGTAAATTCCTTGAAAACATTGGTAGGAGGATGAGATGTCAAAGCTTATTTGAGTATTCCTAGAATCTTCTTGTACAAGACCCTCTGTTGATAGAATCGCTCATGTAATTTTGAGTTTTATTTTGCACACAAAGATAAACCAAAACGATAAGGCGCTGCGGGGTTGGGGCACTATAATTCCATTAGCCCTTAAGAAATTAAGATTATTTTTCAGCATCGGCCTCTCGACCTTTTCAAAGGTTCTTATTCAAACGCGATAATGTAAAATATGTCATCTGAAGTTTTGATCGTTGTTAACTATTATTATTGCACAGCTTGACTAAAGGTTAAAATTTGAATGGCAGGTAGCAGGTCATGTGTCAAGCGAATATGAGCAGAATGTAGGCAAGCTCTTGGCGAAAAAGAAGGAGAGGCTTGAAGAGCTTATGAAGAACCCTGAGCAAAACAGCAGTGATATTGCAATGCTTTCTACAGAAATTGAAACACTGCAATCACTCTTTGAAAACTACAATCTTGGCATGAATGTTTTTCGCCGGGCTCAGGGAGGACGATCTAGCCTAAGAGAATAGCTCCTATCTGTAATGAATTTATATGACGACTTATTCGCTTACATTACATCTCTATGCATGAAGAGAAAATCAAACGGCTGGCTTCAATGAAAAAGTCTGCTGAGAGCGGCGGCGGTCAAGAGAGGATTGAGGCTCAACATTCCAAAGGTAGGCTTACCGCGCGGGAAAGGATCTCTCTATTGCTCGACGAAGGCTCATTTGTAGAGTTGGACAAGTACATCACACATAGAAGCGACGACACTACGCTGCCAAAATTCTACGGCGATGGGGCTGTCACTGGCTTTGGAACCATAAATGGCCGGCAGGTGTTCATGTTTTCTTTCGATTTCACTGTCCTTGGTGGCTCACTTGGCGAAATGACAAGCAAGAAAATAGCCAAGGCGATGGATCATGCCATGAAGGTCGGCTGCCCCATAATAGGCATAATCGACTCTGGTGGCGCGCGTATTCAGGAAGGTGTTATGAGCCTTGATGGTTATGGCGAAATTTTCTTCCATAATGCCATGGCCTCAGGCGTCATACCACAAATTACAGCGAGCATAGGTCCATGCGCTGGTGGCGCTGTATATTCACCAGCAATGACTGATTTTGTGGTGATGGTTGAAAATGTCGGCCAAATGTTTGTCACCGGTCCTGAAGTGGTCAAGGAAGTGCTCAGCCAAGAAGTTTCCTTTGAAGAGTTAGGAGGTGCGCGTGCACACGCAACCAAGTCTGGCGTCGCTCACTTTGTCGCCGCCAACGAATACGATTGCTTTGACAAGATAAAGAAGCTGTTGTCTTTTATACCGCATAATAACGCCGAAGAACCAACGATAGTTGAGACAAACGATGATCCCAACAGAATCGATCCAAAGCTGATTAATATCCTTCCAGAGAACCCCTACCAGCAGTATGACATGAAGGAAATAATTAAGTCAATAGTCGACAACGGCGATTTTTTTGAAGTGCATGAGCTGTTTGCTGAGAATATAATAGTAGGGTTTGCAAGGATGGGTGGCAGGTCGATAGGCATCATTGCAAACCAGCCAATGTACCTAGCAGGCGCGCTTGACATCAATTCATCAAACAAGGCGGCCAGATTCATCAGGTTCTGCGATGCATTCAACATCTCAATAGTGACACTTGTTGACACTCCTGGATACCTCCCCGGAACAGATCAAGAACATAACGGCATCATCAGGCACGGTAGCAAGTTGCTATTCGCATATTGCGAAGCCACAGTGCCTAAAGTAACATGTATCATAGGCAAGGCTTATGGCGGCGCATACATTGCCATGGGAAGCAAGAACTTGCGCGCAGACATTAATTACGCGTGGCCTAATGCCGAGATAGCTGTCCTTGGCCCGGAAGCCGCAGTCACTATCATACATAGGAGGGAGTTAAAGAATACTCCAAATGCAGCTGAAACAAAGAAAAAGCTTGCTAAGGAGTATCGTGACAAATTCGCAAACCCGTATATAGCTGCAGAAAAAGGTATTATTGACGTGGTTATAGATCCGATGGAGACGAGACCAATGATAATACAGGCACTCAATGCTCTTGCCAATAAGAAAGAGTCAAGGCCTTGGAAGAAGCATGGCAACATCAACTTGTGATAGCAATGTCAAAAAAAATAACCTGCATACTGATCGCAAATAGGGGCGAAATAGCCCTCAGGGTTATTCGAGCCTGTAGAGATCTTGGGATAAAATCGGTTGCTATTTACTCTGACGAAGATGTCCGCGCAGCGCATGTGAAACGAGCTGATGAAGCCTATCACATTGGTACAGCAGCGCCGGCTCAGAGCTACCTCAACATGACGAAGATAGTCGAAACTGCCAAGGCAGCGGGAGCAGATGCCATTCACCCCGGCTACGGCTTTCTCTCTGAGAATGAGAACTTTTCAGATATGTGCGAAAAAAATGGCATCATCTTTATTGGACCAACCAGCAAAGCTATGGAACTTACTGGCGACAAAATGAAATGCAAAGCGGTTATGAAAAAGGCCAAAGTTCCAACAGTGCCGGGAAGCGATGGCATTGTAGAAGATGTAGAAGAAGCGGCTGATATCGCTGAGGAAGCAGGCTACCCTGTTTTACTCAAGTCAGCGTTTGGAGGTGGAGGCAGGGGTATCAGACTTGCCAACGATGAGAAGCAGTTAAGAGAGGAATTTGAAATAGCATCAGCAGAGTCACGTGCTGCTTTTGGCAAGGCAGCATTGTTTGTAGAAAAAAACCTTGAGCGGATCCGGCACATTGAATTTCAGCTTATACGTGATTCGCATGGAAACAGCCGTCATCTGTTTGAACGAGAATGTTCTATTCAGAGGCGTCATCAAAAGCTCATTGAAATGTCGCCTTCACCTGTGGTAGATCAAAAGACAAGAGATCGTATTGGTGAGATTGCAGTAAGAGCAGTTGATGCTGTAGACTATTTAAACGCTGGAACTGCAGAATTCTTGCGCGATCCTCAAGGTAATTTTTACTTTATCGAGATCAATTCGCGCTTGCAAGTCGAGCATCCAGTAACTGAACTGGTGACAGGGCTAGACCTTGTAAAACTGCAAATTAGAGTAGCACAGGGTGAAGAGATCTCATTCAAGCAGCAAGATTTGAAGATGAACGGCTGCGCGATTGAATGCAGGATTAATGCTGAAGACCCATTTTATGAATTTGCACCTTCAACTGGCATTGTGCCACACTGTAATATTCCTTATGGGCCCGGCATCAGAGTTGACACATATCTTTACCCTGGTTGCAATGTATCGGGTTACTATGACTCTCTTGTAGCCAAGCTTTTGGCATGGGGTAGTAACTTTGACGAGGCAAGAATTAGAATGAAAAACGCCCTTGATGAGTTCGTTATAGAAGGCATCAATACCACAATTCCGCTTTATAAGACTATAATGGATGAACCAAACTTTATCAATGGTGAACTTTCGACTGACTATCTTGAACGTTTCAAGATACTTAACAGGATGAACGAGAATGCAAAGGAAGCCGCCAAGAAAAGCGCAAAGGCGGCAGTAGCAGCAGTGCTGTTGCAGTCAGAGTTTGTAAGAAAGACTGAGGCTAGTCCGCAGAGCTCTGTAACCAAGTCAAAGTGGAAAATGATGAGAGCATAAATGCAGTTTAAAGTTGGCGACCTTGCTGAGATGTTAGAGGGCGAAGTGCTACGCACTACTGACAATAATTCTGTGCTAGTCA
>JBKPEN010000198.1:0-14350 GCA_046728425.1 Thermoproteota archaeon | reverse complement strand
TCTCTAAAGCGAAAGTGTCCAATAGGCATGTTGAAAAATGCTATTATTGCCTATCATCTTTTTTCTTGACTCCTGTCAATTTTTACGTATGGGGAATTTAATTGTCCCTCGTCTCTAATTTTATTGATTTATGGTGTTTCTTGATACTCTTTCCGCTAGTATTTGAGCCAAGCTAGGAGCACCCGTGTCGTCAGCGGTTTCTTCCACTCCTTCTGCCTCATCAGTCTCATCCACATCCGTATCATCAGTGTCGCTAGCAGTAGTAGTGGCAGTTTCTTCTACTCCTTCTGCCTCATCAGTGTCGTCTGCATCCAAGTCATTCGGAACTATCCTAAATATCGAGCCACTGTCGTCCTGGAAGGTTAACACATAAAGGTATCCATCAGGTCCAACTTTAACGTCTGTGATGCCCCCAAATCCTGTTCCAAATAGTGTGTCCCCGACTTCGTCTCCCGGATCCAAAGCTCTATCCGCCAAGCCTCCTCCAAGGACAAGCTGTGTTCTATTTCCATTTAAGTCGAAATGATATAGATTACCATTGTTATAATCGCCTACAAATAAATCGTTTTGATATACCGCACCGAGCGCACTTGAATCGAGGAAGTCTAGCCCTGTCGGAGCAACAGTTTGCTGCCAAGTGAATTCCGGATCACTATACCTGCCCCTGCCATCAAAATCTACCAAATCCTCTTCTATATCTAAATCATCTGCACGTTCAGCCAATCCCGATACATCTCTCCATCCGCTGTTAAAGCCTGGTTCGACAAGGTTGAGCTCATCATATTGGTTTGGTCCATTTTCTGTGTCCCATAGGTTGCCAGTCACTGGGTCAAATTCCATACCAAAGCTCTGCCTCATGCCGTATCCGTAGTATAAATTCAGAGGGGTTTCATCACTAATGATCCCTTGAATATCTTCTACTTCGCCTTCTTGCGTTATTCTCATTATTCCACTGGTGCCATCTGGCTTTGGACCATCCTCAAAGTTTTGAGCCTGTGTTTCATGGTGATCCACGGTACCGATGACCACGTAGACATTGTTGTCTGGACCAATGGCAACTGGTCCGCCATGATAGCGAGGACCTGGTGTAGCGGGAAGGTCTAAAAGCAATGTTTCATTTGTTAATTGCACGTCAGCATTGTCGCCATCTTCTCCGATTCCTGACACTACGTTGTATCTGTAAAGGCGAGTGCCGGCAGGTGGAACGCCTTCACTCCAATCGTCACCGTCTTCACCTCCACCTGATTCTGTGAAGTATAGGAAAACGTATTGTCCATTATTAGCAGTACCGCTACCATCAGCGTTAGAGATGTCAATTCCTAACAAACCTCTTTCGTCATTATTGGCAACCTGAACATCAATTACAGGATCCTCCTGCAATTCACCGTCAACAATTCTCTGCACTCTGCCAGAGTCTTTTTCAGTAACCAGGAGGTCATTGTCACCTAAAAAGGCCATTGAGGTAGGAAGTTCTAGACCTTCAAAGACTTCTTCTACTTGGAGATTAGGATCATTCACTTCAGGAGATGGAGGAGGCCGATTGTGTGAAATGTGCTCCCGGGCTTCCTGTGCCGCAGCCCCCCTCGAAAGGGCTGTAGGGTCAATAAAAATAAAAGCCTGTACTGATAGCAACAATAGGCCTAAGAGCAGTTGTATAAGAGAAGTCGTAATATTCTTTGGTAAGTATCTTATGGTCACTACAAACAGTCGTTTGATCACTAGCTTATTAACGATTAGGATTTCCCTCTCTGGTAAAATTGATCTATTATGCGCTATAAACTGTAACTACTAATTTCTAGGACAAAACTTGATTCCAAAGTTACCATATCAATTGGGTAGGACATGCTGACTTTACTATTTAAGAAGCTTTAAAATTATCTCTTAAGACGTATCGACATTCTTTTGTTACTGCGCGAACAACTTGTCTATACATTATGGTAAAATGATGTCTCTAAATTAGGATAGAATCGAATAGAGAGATCTATTGTATCATATGATCTCCAAGCAATGACACAATAAGAAAAACTGCTCATGCTGTTACCCAAAGCCCTAGACTCAGATGAAACTAGTAACGAAGCGTTAGAACCAACCACTATATTCTTATGAACATATACAGCCAATTACGGCTGATTGCTCTGGTCTATAAGGAGGGCTATAAAATATCAACCTTCAGGGTAAAGTCTAAATCATCCGGCTAGCTTCTTTGTTGTAAATAGTCGTTATTGTCCAGCCTAAAATTGCAATATATACTTGACTTTGAAAAATTAAGATGAATGTTGTATGTATACTGGATGTGCACTCATGTCCTCCTAACTTGTTGTTGATTAATAGCTGTTTTAAGACAGGATGTGACTTACACAAAGTTAAGCGAGCATAAATCGCACAAATTTTAATATATGCCTATATCATGCTCTACCTTCGGTAGAATACTAATTGTCCGTAGATATGGCAGTCAAAGTTCTCGATGAGAGTCTTGGAAAAGTTGTACTTATCAAGCTTAAGGGTGGCAAAGTCATTAGAGGAAACCTTCACGGTTTCGACCAGCATATGAACCTCTTGCTTGAAGATTCAGTAGAAATTCTTGAAGAAGGCAAGTCTAATGAGCTGGGCACTATCGTTGTCAGGGGGGACAATGTGGTCATTATCTCCCCACCGCCAAAGTAATGCAAGGAGCAGCTGAGTGAGAAATGACAAAAGGCACTACATCGATGGGAAAGTTTACCCGCAAGAAGACCCATATACGATGCAGAAGGTGTGGCCACAATTCATATCATAAGCGAAGTAAACGGTGCGCAAAGTGTGGCTACCCAGACCCGACAATTCGAAAGTACGGGTGGATTAAGCGACAGGTCATCTAATACAACAGAAAGCTTTTCTTATAGCCCGCCGTGGCAAACCCTATATAATGTACATAGAAATAGCCATCATCGCTGGCTCATCTGTCGCAGGAATATTATCAGCGATATTTCTGGAGAAGCTTTTGAGAATCAGAAATAATAATAAAAGAAAATATGGACAGTTATCGCCCTCGTCATCTATCGGCTCCATACGGGATGAGCTTATATCACTCGTGTTTGAGAAGAACCTTACAGCTGAAGCAATTACTCGGGTATATGAAGCAGCTCAGGATGGCAGGATCGACAGATTAGAGCGCGACAAATTGTTGCTAAAATACAAGCAGCAGCTCGAATCACTCAACCAAAAGGTCGCTTATCTACAGCCCGTGGCAGACTTTTCGGATCTCAAGGAACTCCGCAACAACCTTGTATCCTTCCTGGAGGACAGGATTTCTGTGCTTGATAAAAAGTTATTAGACCTTTCCAAATCGAATCCTCCTTCCCAGGATGATGTTTATGGAAAGGCAAAAAAGATACTTGCCGAAACGTCGAAGATGCAGCAGTCTGTTACTCCTATGGCCAAAAACACGTTCAAGGCTGAAGAACAAAGCATTGAGCGGTTACATAAGGAGATAGTTCAAGCACTACAATACCTTGAGCAAGTAGAGATAGACAAGGACTAATAGGTTTAGTGTATAAAGTAGTCCTCTGAAGAGATTTGAAATGTTATCAATAGCATAGTGTATTTCTTTAATTCATTTTTACTACCTTATTTTACCCTGCTTTAGAAGGGGTTATAGCTATATATTGTGTAGTGTAATTCTATGCGAGCATCCTATATAGAAAAGCAAATAGTGTAGAAAATCCCCCACTATTCAATTGGTAGCACGCTTAATCGATGGCAAGGTTGTGTCTGCAGACGTAAAATCAAGAGTAATAGGGGAGGTTAGAGAATTGAAGGCAGTTGGTGTTCAGCCTTGCCTTGCGACAGTGCTGGTCGGAGATGACCCTGCATCCGCAACCTATATTGAGAGCAAGCATAAGGATGCAAAAGAGGTAGGTATTGTCACAAGAGATCATAGACTTGCCAGCACCTTTAATCAGAAGGAGTTACACGAGTTAGTGCAACTTCTAAACAACGATCCTGAAGTCCACGGCATTTTGGTACAACTACCTCTGCCCTCTCATATCAATGAATTTGAAATACTCTCCTATCTGAGCCCTCTGAAGGACGTGGATGGATTGACGCCGTACAACGTTGGCATGCTGCAGAGCGGTATTGCCGCACTTAAGCCCTGTACACCTTCTGGCATTATGGAGCTTTTGGATTATTACAAAATAGATGTATCCGGGATGGATGTAGTCATTGTAAACCGCAGCAACTTGGTGGGAAAACCACTTTTAATTTTGTTATTGGAACGAGACGCCACAGTGACAATATGCCATTCAAAGACAAAATATCTTGACAAAAAGCTACGCAATGCAGATCTGATTGTTACTGCCGTTGGCAACCGTCAGCGCTTTACGCTTACCGCAAACATGATCAAGGAAGATGTGGTCGTTATTGATGTTGGGATCGCCCGACTCAATGGTAAGCTTACCGGGGACCTTGACTTTGACTCTGTAAAACAAAAAGCATCTTGGATAACGCCAGTGCCAGGTGGAGTAGGTCTTATGACCCGGGCAATGCTTTTGAAAAATACCGTCGCTGCTGCTGCCTTTATAACACGAGAGCTGAGTGAGTAGCTACTGTTAGGCAAAAAAGAAATACGACAACAGATGCTTGAAATGCGTAACAGGCTGAATCACCCTGAGATTGCAAAAAAAAGCAAAACCATACAAGAATTTGTAATAAAAAGCAAGGAGTTTGAGTCGGCCAAAGTTGTTGGAACATATTATGCAGTGGGTTCTGAGGTAACCACAGAATTGATAATCAAGCGTGCAACAATATTGGGCAAAAAGATCGCACTACCAAGAGTTGAAGAAGACAAGATCACATTTTATGAACCGTCATCTACGAAATCCTTGATTAGGGGCAGGTTTGGTATCCTGGAACCTCAGCCATATGAACAGATGAATGATATCGATATACTTATCGTGCCTGGCATTGCTTTTGATAAAAAGGGAAACCGCCTTGGGTACGGCATGGGATTCTATGATAGATTACTGTCATGTAAGCGAACATTTTCTATTGGGCTTGCGTATTCATTTCAGCTGCTTGAGAATCTACCACATGACAAGTATGACAAAAGATTGGATGCAATAGCAAGTGAAGATGGCATCTATTATGCCTAGCGGCCTATTGCCCTTCTTGCAATATCTGTCCTGTAATAGTGACCGTCTTCTCCCCATCGTATTTTTCTGACCGCGGAGTAGGCATTGTCTATTGCCCTTCTTACATCCTCTCCAAGTGCAGTTACCGCTAAAACTCTTCCGCCGTTGGTCACAATCCTGCCGTGCGAGTCTCTCGCTGTCCCAGCATGAAAAACCACGAGATGTGGCCCAAATTTAGAGTTAAGACCCTCTATGACTTTGCCCTTTTCGTAATGACCTGGATACCCCTTTGACGCCATTATCACGCATACAGCGGCCTGGTTCTTCCATTCGATCTGCGGCATTGACTCAAGTCGCCCATCCACTGCTGCATCGACGTATTCATAGAGGTCAGACTTCATCCTCATCATTATGGGCTGGCACTCTGGATCGCCCATTCTTGCATTGAATTCAAGTACATAGGGTTTTTTTGTATTTTCGTCAACCATTATGCCAGCATAGAGAAAGCCCTTGAATGGAGTGCCGCGCTTTCTTATTGCAATCATAGCTGGCTGCATTACGTCTTTTATTATCTTTTCATGAAGGTCGCTGTCAACCACCGGTGTAGGGGAAAAGGCTCCCATGCCACCAGTGTTGGGACCTTTGTCGTCATCATATACCCGCTTATGATCCTGGCTTGGAGCAAGAGGCATTATTGTTTTGCCATCGCACATTGCAATAAAGGATACCTCTTCGCCAGACAGCCGCTCTTCGATGACTACTTTAGTGCCTGCAGCGCCAAATTCCTTCTTGATCATCATACTATCAATCACTGCAATAGCTTGGTCCGCGCTGTCACATACCACTACACCTTTGCCTGCTGCAAGTCCATCCGCCTTGATTACTTGCGGTCTGCTCTGCCTGACGACATAGTCCTTAGCCTTCTGCGCTTCAGCGAATATTGCGAATTTAGGGGTCAGGATGCCCACATGATGCATGAACTCTTTGGCAAAAACCTTGCTGGTTTCAAGCCTAGCTGGCTCTTTTCTAGGCCCAAAAATGCGCAAACCCTCTCTTTCAAAGGCATCAACAATTCCAAGCAAGAGAGGCTCTTCAGGGCCCACAACCGTCAGCAGGTTGCTCTGGCGCTTTGCAAATGATACCAATTTGTCGATATCATTGTGCTTGATATCAATATTTTCAGACGTTCCCCCATTGCCTGGCGCAAAATAGATCTTGCTTACATGTTTGCTCTGTGCGATCTTCCAACCAAGAGCGTGCTCTCTGCTCCCCAAACCAATAATAAGAACATTCCCAGACGCCACAACGATGCCAAAAAACAGTCGGCTAATAAACTGTTTGATTATGCTTCTCTTACTTTTTTCGTTTCCCCTTTTAAGCAATATGCGTGTCTACTGAACATGGGCTCAGAGCAGGCTGCATCTGATAGAGGACGCGCTCGACGAGGCCTTGCGTCTGCCAATGAAGAGACGAGGCAACGAGTAGCACGAAAAGGGGGTATTGCACCGCACCAGAAGAGGGGCCTAGCCGCAGCAAATTCGGATACGAGACTAAGAGTGGCGAAGGCAGGTGGAGAAGCACGGGCAAATGATAGAGAAGGCCTCAGTGAGGCAGGAAGGCGAGGCGGCGAAGTCGTTAAGGAGCGCTATGGCGCGGAATTTTATCGAGAAATAGGAGAAAAGGGTGGCGGAGCTGTCAAGGAGCGCTATGGCGCGGAATTTTATAGTGAGATTGGCAAACGGGGCGGTGAGACTGTCAAGCAAGAGCGCGGAGCAGAGTACTATAGCACTATTGGAAGAAAGGGTGGCGAAGCAAGGACAACATTAGAAAAGCCTGAAGTTCGCCAGAATCAGCAGCCTTCATCTGATTCTACACAGCCAAGTACTACTAATACTCAAGTATCAACTACGGCTTAGGACACTTATGTTATCATCTGCTACTGCTTGCAATAGGTAAACATAATCGCTATCATCAAACTCAATGACTGTGAATCCTCTTTCTTGTATAGCTTTTCTTACGCTCTTTAGATGATAGCAATCCTGTCCGCCTGAAAGGGTATTAAAATAAAAGTCCTTGCAAGAGCAAAAACCAAGCTCTGGATCTATCCAGTATTCATTGTCTCTACCTATGACAACCCATAAGTTTTTGCCACTTGGTAGAAACAACATTTGCTTGACACTACCTGAGCTTACTGTATAGTCTATTCTCGACTGCATGACTATAACTTATTTGGCTGATTAGCGGTATAAAAAGTGTGAAGATACGACCTATTCATCCTCACGCTGCAATATTGATAGAAGATGCTGGCAGGAAGTACATTATAGTATCCGATTTGCACATTGGGCTCGAAGCGGACCTATTAGCAAAGGGGATAACAGTCAGCTCAGACCTTGTCTCTGAGATGGTTGCTGAACTATTAGATCTTGTCCGGTCAGAGTACGCAGATAGCATTATACTACTAGGTGACATTAAGCACACTGTTGGCTCAATAAGCAGACAAGAGTGGAATATTGTGCCGGCATTCTTGAAGCAACTGTCAGCCAAGGCTGACGTCTACCTTGTGCCAGGCAATCACGATGGCAACATTAGACACCTCATTCCAACTAACGTAAATATGATAACCAGCAAAGGGATGACGCTTGATGATACGCTTTTGGTACACGGCCATAGTATGCCTTCTAATGTTAGAGGACACATCAAGCGAATAGTTATGGGGCATATACACCCTGTATTTTTGAAAAAGGGAAGTGTAATAAACGGCGAGCGGGTATGGCTATATTTTCAGGCAAGAAAGGAACTTCTTTTTGCGGAGAAGGGAATACTTGACATTGTGGTGCTACCTACCTTTAATCCATATCTTTATGCTACTGGCAAAAGGTTATATCATAAGTCTATTTCGCCTATAATCGCAAAAGTAATGCGGCATGGTGTGAAGAAGTGCTTAATCATAACGCTTGATGGCTCAATTGTAGGTGATGCAGCACTCCTTCCACACATTTTACAATAATAGAGTTTATAATAAAGCATTTGGTTGATATTATAGTAGCCACAGCTTTCTTGCATAATGTCATAGAAGCAAGCGTCAGCTAAAGCTCTGTAATAAAAAAACAAAACAATTAGCATAGTTTGGTGCTAGACGTATCTTGGTCGGAAACCGTGCATATGCTGCATCCTCTAATGGCTATATCTCCAGTTACCCTAGTTGATTGCAGAAATCAAGCTAGAAAGACGAAGCAAGTTGTGATACTGTCATACTTGGCAGATTGGGGTTGACTCTAATAGAAAAACCAATATCGACACTCAATCGTCACTCTCACTTATACAGATGAGTCAATGATCCTAATCTTACTAAGCAAATTCAAGATACCACAATTCAATCTCATTTGGAACCGTATTTGCTAAGTATTCGCATTCGTCTTATCAAGCATCATAAATAAATAAAGATGAAGAAAAATGCATTAAGGGAAAATACAATCCAATCAACCTAATTCTTCATGGGTTTGATTGCTACTCATGTACACTATTCTGCCGTCACCGCCAGTACTAGAATGCACCTGTCAGAAAGCAATCCTGCTCAAAATTAGGAGCAGTATTCATTTTTAAGATCTACCAATAGATACGCACTTGCTACAGTAGATTTTTCAAGCTATTATTGCTTGTGATAGCTTTGAAGAGGCATCACAGTCGGAATGTTATCACGCAGCCACTGAAGTGTCTTGATAAACGAGCTTGCTCCTTCAAATGTCGTTAAAACAGGTATGCCCATTTCTACTGCTTTTCTTCTTATCTGGTACTCGTCATAGAGCATACCAACATACTTTTCAATCGTAGACGTAGCTGGAATATTTATGATAAAGTTGATCTTGCGTTCGTACAGTAGGTCGGCGATATTGGGCTTCCGATCTGGCTCGCTTATTTTGTAGACCAGCTGTATACCCTTAAAATTATTATTTTCTATGAATTCTGCTGTGTGCTCTGTAGCCATAATTCGGTAGTTCATGGACGTAATCAGCGATATTATAGGCAGCAGTTTCTCCTTATTCTTCTGTCCTCCAACAGTTATTAGTGCAGATCCTGACAGTGGCAGAGAATAGCCCGCCGCCATGTATGCCTTGGACAATGCATCATAGAAACTATTGCCAAAGCATGCAACTTCACCAGTTGACTGCATTTCTACTCCGAGCACAACATCTGAACCTTCAAGCTGCATGAATGAGAACTGAGGTACTTTGATACCGAAGCCTGCAGTCTTGAGCCATAGGTCTCTAGCACTAGGCGGAAGGCGTTTCCCAATCATTGCCTTTGCAGCAAGGTTGATGATATTGAGGCCTACGAATTTGGATACAAAAGGCATTGAGCGTGATGCCCTAACATTTGCCTCTATCACCAGTACTTCCTCATCCTTAATCAGATATTGAATGTTAAAGGGGCCTTTGACATTGAGGGCCTTGCCTATCCTGACACTATAGTCTGTGATGGTATCGATTGTCTTTCTGTCGAGTCTCCAAGGAGGTATACTCATCATCGCGTCACCAGAGTGGACACCTGCATTGTCGATGTGTTCAATAATAGCGCCGATGATAACTTCGTTGCTGTCTGATACTGCATCTACTTCGACCTCTGCAGCCTCTTGTAGGAACTTGCTAATTACAACCGGATGATCTGGACTGATGTTTGTTGCGTCAGTCAGAAAGCCTTCTAGCTGCTGCTCGCCCCATACTACTTTCATTGCTGCACCTGAAAGTACATAGGATGGCCTGACAAGCACAGGGTAACCTACAGAGTCTGCAAATTCCTTGGCTTCTGCAAGTGAGGTGAATTTTCTCCATGCTGGCTGCTTTATCTTAAGTATATCGAGCAAGTGTCCGAACTTGGCCCTGTCTTCGGCCTTGTCAACGTTTTCACTGCTGGTACCAACAATATTGATTCCGCATCTTGCCAGCTTAGGTGTGAGATTGTTTGCCGTCTGACCACCTACACACGTGACTACTCCGGTTGGCCTTTCCTGCTCACATATGTCCAGCACACGCTCTAGCGTCAACTCCTCAAAATAGAGCCTGTCGCAAATATCATAGTCCGTTGAGACTGTTTCCGGGTTGCAATTAATGACTGAAATTTCATTGATTCCATTTTCCTTAAGGCTCCACACTGTGTTGACAGTTCCCCAGTCAAATTCGACACTGCTTCCGATCCTGTAGGGGCCAGCGCCTAGTACTATCATCCTACTCTTATTGCTTTCCTTCACTTTGATGTCGTCAGTCTTGCCACCGTACGACAAATAGAGATAGTTGGTCTTGGCTGGCCATTCTGCAGCCAGCGTGTCTATTTGCTTTACAACTGGCCTGATGTTAAATTTCTGCCGCAGGTTACGAACTTGCATCTCCTCAAGATTAAGACAGCGCGCCAGCTGCTTGTCCGAAAATCCCATCTTTTTCGCTTTCCTTATCATATGCTCGTCAAAGCTGTTGGATTTATGGAGGATAATATCCTCCATATCGACTATATTCTTTATTTTGAATAAAAACCAGGGATCGATTCCTGACAATTGATTAATGCGTGCAATCGTCAGGCCTGCCTTTATGGATTCAACAACTGCAAAAATTATCTCGTCAGTTGGATGTATGAGCGCCAGCTCGATCCTTTCAATGTCTTCCGCCTTAGGCGGCTGGGTCAACAAATTTACATTTGCGACAAGGCCATCTTTACCGATGTCGCACATCCTAATTGCCTTTTGCACCACTTCTTCAAAGGTTCTGCCAATGGCCATCACTTCACCAACCGATTTCATTGTACTGCCAAGCTTGCGTTTAACAAGCTCAAACTTTGAAAAGTCCCATCTAGGCATTTTGAGCACAACATAATCAAGCGATGGCTCAAAGCATGCAGTTGTGGCTTTTGTGATCTTGTTAATGAGTTCAGGCAATGAATACCCTAGGGCAATTTTGGCTGCCATGTATGCAAGAGGGTAGCCAGTTGCCTTGCTTGCAAGTGCTGACGAGCGAGACAATCTTGCATTTATTTCGATAGCGGCAAACTGTTCTGATGTTGGATCAAGTGCAAACTGGATATTACATTCCCCAACAATGTCACAGTAACTAGTCGCTCTAATAGCAGCTGAGCGCAGCATATGATATTCATAGTTGTTGAGTGTCTGGGATGGTGCGATGACTATGTTATCGCCAGTGTGGACACGCATTGCAAGAACATTTTCCATGTTGCATACGATCACACTGTTCCCCCTGTAATCGCGCATCACCTCGTACTCAATTTGCTTCCAGTGGCCTACATAACGCTCTATCAAAACTTGGTGAACCATGCTAAGATTAAGACCTCGCTGTACAATTTCCTGCAGTTCATACTCATTGTGTGCAACACCTCCGCCCCTGCCGCCCAAGGTGTATGCTACCCTGATGATGACAGGGTAGCCAATGTCATTAGCCGCTCCAAAGGCTTCCTGTAGCGAATTGACTGCAAAACTTTGTAACACTGGCACATCACTCTTCATCATGGCTTCCTTGAAGCGCTGTCTGTCTTCAGTGATGTTGATTCCTCTGATAGAGGTGCCAAGAACCGCTATGCTATATTTTTGGAGGATGCCCTGCTCATGCAGCGAGACCCCGCAGTTGAGGGCCGTCTGACCGCCAAATCCCAACATTATTGAATCGGGCCGCTCTGCCTCAATAACTCTCTCCACGTAACTCGTATTTATTGGAAGAGGGTAGACTCTGTCTGCAAAGCGTGTATCCGTCTGAATAGTCGCAATGTTAGGATTTATCAGGACGCTCTTTACTTTCTCCTCGGCAAGTGCCTTGAGGCATTGAGAACCGGAGTAGTCGAATTTGCGGCCAGTTATTATTGCTGGCTTTCGCCCGCCTCTCCAATCTTGATTGCCCCGCTTCCAAGGACAAGAACTTTCTTTATTGTCTCATTTCTTGGCGATCTTTCCCCCTCCTGTTTTTTTATTTGTTACAAATTTTTTCAAAGGTTTCATTGTTTTTTTTACATGCTGCAGCGATGCACCTTCTGCTGGAGCTGTTTTGTCCTTCATACCGTTGACAATAATTTCTCTAAACCTGTCGAACACAAACATACAATCATAGGGTCCCGGCGATGCTTCGGGATGAAACTGCACAGCAATTATCGGTTTGCTTTTGTGTTCAAACCCTTCAACTGTATTGTCGTCAGCATTTGAAAACCAAATCTTAAAGTCCGTCTTGCTAAGGCTTTTTGGGTCAATCCCGTAGCCATGGTTCTGGCTAGTCACATACACCTGGTTGTTGCGCAAATCCACGCATGGCTTATTCTGACCTCTGTGGCCGAACCTCAACTTGTAAGTGTTGGCGCCCCCTGCAAGAGCAAGGATCTGATTACCCAGACAGATGCCAAGAGTCGGAGTAGCCATATTGATCAACTTTGAAGCAGTCTTAATCGTACTAGTGCAGACCTTGGGGTCGCCCGGCCCATTACTTATGACCACCCCCTTTGGGTTATGTGACATCATTTGCTCATACGTTGCATGCCAGGGCAGTCGGACAACCCTATACCCCGTGCGCATGAGATTGCGTATGATGCTATATTTCACGCCAGTGTCAAGTACCACGATGCAGTCCTTGCCCTTGTCGCCATACTGTTGTGCCTCCTTTATTGAAACCTCTGGCATAAAGTTCAATCCCTCGTACTTGGCATTTGCAAGCATCTTCTTCAAAAGAGATTCATCAATGGCATTTTCAGACACAACAATTGCACCCATCATAACTCCATGCTCTCTTAACTTTTTCGTCAGCTCTCTTGTGTCTATATTATAGATCCCCGGGACCTTTTCCTCGTAAAGCCATTGATCGAGTGTCTTTATACAGCTCCAGTGGCTTGCAATGTCAGATAGATCATGAATAAGCAATCCTTTGACCTGAATCCTATCTGACTCAAAGAACTTGGGGAGACCATATTCGTCCTTTATGTTATAGCTTGGGACCCCATAGTTACCCACAAGCGGATAGGTAAGACACAATATTTGACCCCTGTAAGAAGGGTCCGTCAGAGTTTCTGTATAGCCGACCATGCCAGTATTGAATACAACTTCGCCAGCAATTCCTGATGGATAGCCAAAGCCAATGCCATCAAAAACAGTACCGTCTTCTAGCATCAGCTTTGCGGCATATCCTGAGTATGTCTGTTTAAGTGTAGGAATTTTTTGAACCCTTATCAACTGTCAAGGTTAGCAAATTTAAGTTTTGCTTTACACAAGATAGAGTTAATATTGTTGGTAAGCTCATGGTAGTATATCGTTGCATAATGGCTGACCAACAACAACAACAGCGCTGTGCCATTTGTGGCTCGCGGTTTGCTGAGAGAAGATGCTACTTTTGTGAAAGTAGAGTATGTACATCGTGCACTGTCCCAATAGATGTGTCCGGCTACACTACTAAATGCATCAGCTGCTACAGGAAAAAGATAGATAGACTTGGGTTCACGACTCTCTTGAAGAGAAATTACTATCTCATAGGAATCATTGTGGCCTTCTGGCTCTTCACTGTATTCCCTTTGCCGTTTATGCAGCTCGCCGGCATAGACGTCGACCCGAGCGCATTCCAGCCTGTCCTGATAGCGACGGCAGTCATGACTATTCCTTTTATATTCATGTTTCTTGCATGGCAAAAAAGAGCACCTAGAGGCTCTTAATAAGAGTCTATTCAAAATGAAATATAAAAAGCGTCTATGACGATGTTTCTTATGCGAGTCAAGGATCCCTATTCGCTTGAAGTTGGTTTTACCTTAGGGCATATGACACCACTAGAAGGTATTATAATAATAACTGACAATTCTGAGCACTGAATCCTAGTTTGTGACACCTAATGGCCAAACTATCCTTATTGAAGTCTTTTTTAGATAAGTATTGACTCACTATTTTTTACAATATTGCAACTTCAATTATGGAGTTATCTGTCTGCAGGCATTTGAGTCTTGACAACCACATTAAAGTAGGAGGGTTTAGCTAATACATCGTCTTTGCGACAAGTGCTGCAAATTCAGTAGTAGAGAGCTTACCGCCAATATCTTTTGTCTTTTTATCCTGCTTGAGCATACTGACAATGGACTCTTCTATTCGTCTAGCTTCTATCGTCAAATTCTTGTCGCCATATTTATCTGAGAGCCATTCGAGCATCATCTTTGCAGATAGAAGAATAGAGGAAGGGTTGGCAGCGTTCTTTCCTGCGATGTCAAATGCAGCACCATGTACT
>JBKPEN010000165.1:0-10557 GCA_046728425.1 Thermoproteota archaeon | reverse complement strand
TGTCGCCGCCAGTGGGATCCGAAGTCGTCATTGTTATAATATTCCTTGTTGCATGTTGCCACTTATTTAGTTCTTGCATCCTCATAGGACTTCTCAAGAATTATGCCAATGTTGTCGATCTTGAGGTTCCTTTTGAAGGGTCTGTGCTCTTCTTCGCAGCGCCTTCTGTAGCGATTAGTTATTGCAAAACGGGGGTGGAGTGACTCAAATTCCGTCTTTGTTATTTCAATGACCATGCCTCTGTTGACCAACAATTTTGCTGTAGTAAGTGCACGCTGCTCATCACTCCAGCCAAGTACACTTGAAATCTTGGCAGGATCCATTTTGCCTTTTTTCACAATAGCAATGTAAACCTTGGTTTCGTCTTCGCTTATCTTGAGCTCTGAAATTATGACTTGCTCCAGATTTGATGTATTGACTGTCATATTACTTTTCTTTCTAATTCAAGCGATTTGAGCGTGTATGTCTTCTGCCGCAGTGGTAGTTGCTCAGCCAAAAGTTGTACATAAAACAAGAGATTAGAATTGCACCAATTTGCAGTATTTCCCATAGCGATCCTCTACATCATCCTTTGTTATCGATAGGAGGCGCTTGATCCCAAAGTCTTCAACAGCAAATGAACCCATTACATTGCCATAGATCACTGCTTCCTTCATTGTGGCGAAATTCATCACGCCCTTGCGAGCAATATGACCTAGAAAGCCACCTGCAAAGGAGTCACCAGCTCCAGTTGGGTCGACTATCTCATCAAGAAAAAATGCTGCAGCTGGGAACACCAATCCCTCTTTGCTAAAGAGGATGGCACCGTTTTCACCCTTTTTGATTATCGCAAACTTCGATCCCCATGACATTATTTTTTTGGCGCATGTTGCAAGGTTAGCTTCCTTGCACAAGAGTCTTGCCTCATTATCATTTATTACTACTCCGTCTGTCATCTCTATCATTTTTACTACGTCATTACGACTCCCATTTATCCAGAATTCTATAGTGTCGCATACTACAAGCCTGGGATTCTGAAAATGTCGCAGGATCTTGATGTTCTGCTTTGGATCATTGTTTGCAAGATATACGTAATCAGACTTGATATATTCTTCAGGGATGACAGGATCAAAGCCGGCTATGACTCCAAGCTCAGTCTTATTAGTAGTCCTGTTCGACAGATCGTAATCAAATGAAGAATCATAATGGAAAGTTTTGCTTCCCTGTATGATGATGATCCCTTTTGTATCTATACCCTTTGAACTAAGTGCTTTTATATGTTCAGCTGGCATGTCTGACCCTACTGCCGCCACTATTGAGGTGGGCACAAACATGCTTGATGAAACAGAGGCAAAGGTGGCGGCACCACCCAGTATTCTGGTCTCTGTCCGAAAAGGAGTACGTGTTGTATCTAGTGCCACTGTGCCAAAGACTGTCAGCAACGCCTATTTGGTAGGCAACAGAGTTCACTATTAAACGCTTGTAGGCACCAATAAATAACAACAAGGTAATCAGTTATTTGCTTGCGGCTAGTAGTGGCAATCACTGGCGCTTCGGGTGTCATTTACGGAATAAGGACACTGGAGGTTCTCAAGAGATTTAAAATTGATACACACCTTATTATTACAGAATGGGGCGCCAAGAACATAAAGATAGAGACTGACAACACGGCTGATTATGTTAAATCACTTGCGACTAGGTATTATGAAGATGACAACATGGCTGCACCTATTTCAAGTGGCTCATTCAAAGTCGAAGGCATGATCGTCATTCCCTGTAGTACTAAAACGTTGGCTAGCATAGCAAACGCCCTTGACGATAGCTTAGTCTCTAGAGCAGCAGGCGTTTGCATAAAGGAACAGCGTAAACTTGTTCTTGTGCCAAGGGAGACTCCACTGTCAAAGATACACCTAAAAAATATGACCAAGCTTGCAAGTACCAACGCAGTAATTCTGCCAGCCATGCCAGGATTTTACCATAGGCCAAAGACAATGGATGATCTGATAAACCATCTGGTAGGCAAGGTGCTTGACCAATTCAATATTGACCACAGTCTTTTCAAACGCTGGAGCGGAGGTTAGTAAAGTAAAGGCAAACAAGAAAGGCGAGACATAAGAAAAATTTCTTAATCTTGCAGTACTAGTTAATTTAGGATATGGCTGCATAGGCTAACAGGCATCTATAGATCATATAAAAGAGAATGCAAACCGATCGTTGGTTTTATAGCCTCATTAAGAGTCAGAGAACACAATTTTATCGTGATTTTCTTCCCATAGGCGCATCTTGTCCAGCTTGTCTTTCCTTTTTGCACCCTGCAGCATATTGTAGACGCTTTTGTGCATGCTACCCTTGGCGAGCATGGCAATTGCTTCGGTTGTAAGCTTGATTTCTCTAAAGTTGCCGATAAGGCACACAGTATGGCCATAGACGGATACGTATGAGCCACTTAACTCTTCAATCATTCGACGCGCCTTGCCGCCTTCGCCAATTATCCTGCCCTTGATACGCTCAAGGGCATTCGGAGACTTGCCGGTGTAGTCATGTAAATCGATCTGCTGGAATATTAACTCCTCGTCCTCAAAGAGCAGATAAGCTCGCTGTGGAGAAAATCCTCTTGAAATTGCGGTTATCACTTCGACCGCCCGAAAAGCTTCCAGACGGTCAGCAGAGCTGTTGTCAATGATCATAGTATCGCCAGTCTCGCTATCGATCTCGATTTTGACGCCGCATCTTTCTTCAATTTGCTGCTTTACCTTTCCACCTTTACCAATCAGGACGCCTATCCGCTCCTTTGGAATCTTGACTGTGTGTTGAAAGCTCATTTTTTTGTGTCACCCCTAATCTCTTCTACTGCTTGAGTAGTATTGAGAACGTCAATTCCTCGTTTTTCAAAGAACTTGTTTACGTTCAGGACATCGCGCAATAAAAATTGTTTGGAATTTGGGTGTTGAATATCAACAGCAGATCCAAAATCAAATAACATGATGCCATGGTCTGTCTTGAAAATATTGTACTCTGACAAGTCAGCATGCACCAATTTGGCTTTTTGATATAACATAGTCATCTGCTCTATTACCTGCTGATAGTCGTTCAATGTGATATCTTCTGTATTTATTAATGCCGGCATAGGATTGCCTTCTCTGTCACCTACGAACTCCATCACAAGCACATTCTTCTTGACTGCTATCGGCAAAGGTACCCTCACTCCGACGGCGTACGCTGTCTGCATGTTCTTGAACTCCTTTCTAGCCCATGTCATTATAAGGCTGCGAGCTCCTGGCTTTAAGTCAGAAAATCGAGGATCACCAGCGATGTATTGCATCCGCTTTTTAAACTCGGCATTCACGGTGAGATATATTTTGGCTGTTCGGAGTGAGCCATCTGGTGCAACTGCAAGGTATACTTTAGACTCTTTACCGGCAGCAAGTGAGCTCTTGATATACCGTATAACGCCATCGCTCCTCAGTTCATTTATTGTCATAAGAGTAGGTATATCAAATACATTATCAAAAACGTCGTAATCTTCAGACATCTTGTTTAGGAACCTACTTTTGCGTTCATATTTAGAGAGCCATCTATCAGCTCGCGCTGCGGCCTTGTCTTTCTCCTCCCTTGGCAGCTGATCATCAGGCTCTTCTGACAATATGCAAAAGTTAGTGCTCTTTTATTATATGTGTAATGCTAGGGGGCAATGATACTCAAATTGGACATAAAAGCACAAAGCAACAATAGACTCATCTTCCTTGTCCATTCACAGTAATGCTTACCGGAAATTACGTTATGATGTGAAAACCAATGAAGGCAAAGGTAGAAACGATGTGAGACTGCTGTTTGAAATGAAGGTACAGAGTAGAGAAAGTAAAAGACATAACCGTTGACTTTAGAAAAATCAAGAAAGAGATAACTGTAATCAACAAAATCCGCCCATTTAGATATTAGAATATTTCTATATCATGTTGATTTTGCATCTAGAATAGAGCCTTTTCATCAATGGTGAAATTTGTAGATCATGAGAAAAGGCACACCAGCAATCTTTCTTATACTAACCTCTTTTGCCAGCTTCATCTCAATTGCCTGTTTTATTATACTCTTCCCTACAAGATTTGCAATATCGCATTTCTGGAGAAGCTGCCGTGCATATGTCTGCTCGATTACTTCCTGTTGGTAATATTCCTTTGTAAGGTGAACTACAAGGCCATTCTGTTCCAGTTTTGTCCCAACTAATTCGATATCGCAGATATCGACCATCATTGAGCCTTGGTATCGCATAGTTCTTGCTGCATAATATGACAACTGCCGCTAATTGGCGGCACAGCATAATGAGGGTTTTGTTGTCATCAGATGTAAGTTTCAATCTTGATGTCAAATGATCCGTCCTCGCGCTTCTTGCGGTTACTGACAAAGCCAAGCGGACTCAGAATTGAAATGACTGCATTGATGGTTCCAGCGTAGCCGCATACGTGGAAGAAAGAGTTTTCAGGCGTAATTTCTTCGCCAACTGCTTTTTCAAGCTGAGATTTGCAACCGTCTTTGCCTACAAGTAATGTCTCAACTCTACCCACGTTTCCCCTCCACTCATGCGATAGCTTATGGTCCGGTCTACTTACAGTCGTCAAGTATTTGAAATTCGGATTGCTTGCAGACAAGTTCTTAAGCATGTCATGGTAACCAAGTTCCTGGGCGTATTTTGCCCCATGAAGCAATACTATCTCTCTCTTTGATTTGATATTTTTCAAATGTAGAACATAGCTGATAAAAGGCGCAAGACCTGTTCCTGATGCAACCAATACTAGTCGTCTTGTGTCTGGAGTTCCATCAGCCTTTTTATCCTCAATGGTAAATACGCCGGCAGGGTTGCGCCAGTAAACTAGATCGCCTTCAAGCATTTTGAAAAGGATGTTTGTAAACCTGTTCATTACATATTCTGATGCGGACTTGATGTAAAACTCGAAATGTCTCTTTTCTTCAGGAGGCGACGATATTGAATAGGGTCTATATGTTATGTTGTGATGACCATCTAGTTTCAGCCCAAGTGCCACGAATTGGCCAGCTTTAAAGTCAGGTACAGCTCTTCCATCGCCTGGCTGCACTCTAATTATTGCAAGTTCCGGAGTCAGGTTCTTGTGATAGTTTATCTTACCTACATGGGGTGGCAGCACCTGTTCACCCAGGCTCATATTTACGATGTCTGAGATATTTGGCTATATGTTAATATCTTTTTATTAGACTGGACTAGAGTTAAGATGGTTTGGCAAGCAAGAAGGGCATAGCCATAACAGCAGTCATTGCAGCAGCGATAGTTGGATCAAGTTTTCTGATATGGCTGATACCTCAAAGTAGTCCTGGCAGCATGATTACGCCCTCCCGTGGCGACAATGGTATTATCTCAGATGTATATTCTCAGCATCAGAGCCTTGCAATCAATATTGAGTCAAAGTTTGAGCAATGGAAAAGTGGGGAGGCGACCTCTAACGATCTGCTGAGCCAAATAAACCTTGATCGATCAGATGTACAGAATATACAGCAGCTGCTTAATAGTGCCTCGCCGGCTCAAGGATGGCAACAAAGCTATGACTTTTACATTCAGGCACTTGACAGCTTTCTGAAATACCTTGATGTAATGCAAACAGTAATTGAAGAGAATGACAGGATGCCTGATTCTAATATTAAACTAGATGGCCTAAAGCAAGAATGGGAAGGCTATGTCAACAACTCCATAAATGCCATGCCTATCTAGCTCAAGACATTAAGAATCGAGTCGATCCTTGCGTCTGTCTTGAATGCGCTAGTATTCAGAGCAGTCTTTGACGCAACAAAGCCTGCAGTATGCAGCTTTTCAATGATCCTTTGCACTGAATGTGTGTTTGATTTGAGCTTTGATGAAATCTCGTCAGCCCTAAAATAATACGGTATTTCACTTGCTTCTTCTATCGCTGCTTCGAGCACCTTTTTGCACTGTCTATCGGGGTCTTGCTCTAACATTTTCTTGACAAATTCTTTCTCGTATAGTGAACCTGTCCATAGCTGACCTCCTACAGCCAAGCTGGTATTGCACAGCTCGCATTTTGCTTTTCCATATTCTTTGGTATTGAAACGGTGGCCACACTGGAAGCAGTGCATTAGATAGCCGATGTTGTTATAAACGTTATTTGCTTGGCTACTGCTGACTGACACCTTTGCATAAACACGAAGATAGTGTTTAGTGGCATGTACAAATACTGGCTTGATCGCAAGTTCAAGCCTTGAGGCGGTCAATGCAGTGAGTGAAAGTAAAAGCCTTATTGCGGTTTCATTGCCATAACTATTGTTGAGTGGCCTTCCATAGTAGCGGCGCAGACAGACCTCAGGATAAACTCCCCACAAGACTGCAGTATCTGTCGCAGTTATTGAGACAAGTCCATCGTCGATTACAGACCTCAGTACACAGTCTATATGCCTAGCAGGGGTGCCGAAAGGGTCTAGGTCAACTATGGAATAGCGGTCACCCTCTTTATCGCCTTTAAGAAGGAACTTGCAGACATCGTCAATTGAGAAGTGGCATCGGTCGATTACAGAATTAAGCCTAGCGGCCTCTTTAGCAGCTTCTATTGCAATACAGTTAATATCATTGCAGTAAACCTGTTCTACTTCTGGAACCTCGACTGCGACCCTAAGAGCGCGTGCGCCAATACCGGTGAACGAATCTGCGAATGTTTTTTTTCCAGATGCTGCTGCTGCAAAAGCACTGTAGGCGAGTATTGAGAGGTCGCGGTTAAGCTTGGCAGCAGGATTGAAGAAAGCAGGCGTCCTTGGAGGAGCTTTGGCGGTAAGCGAGTACTTTGGAACCATAAGTATTGTTCTGCCCTCAACAGCGCTAACAAACTCTGCCATGTCACAGCTCTGCAATAACACGCTATTTATAACAGTAGAAAAGACAGTATTCTTGTTTTAGAGGCACAAATAACGGTATAAATACCACAAATGATTATACAATTGACAATTTTGCTATGTCAGGACAACAGTATTCTAGTTGGGGGTGTTGACGAAGCAGGCCGCGGATCTATTGTTGGGCCTCTTGTTGTTGCAGGTGTCGGTATCCGCGAGTCAAAGATTGCTCTTCTGCGCCAGATGGGCGTCAAGGATTCCAAGGCTCTAAGCTCCAAAGCGCGTGCGAGGCTTTTTGGCGAAATAATGAAGGTCATTGACTCGGTTTGCATCCACAAGATAGACCCTGTCGAAGTCGATAGCAGCGTGTCACTCAGGGGCCTCAACAGGCTTGAAGCAAAAGTTATGGCCAGCATAATCAACAATATTGGAGTGGATGAAGTCTATGTTGACTGCTGCGATGTCAACCCACAGAGATACAGAGAGTACATGGAATGCCATCTTATATGCAACCCAAAGTTATACTCGCTTCACCATGCAGATGTAATTAATATGGTCGTCTCGGCTGCATCAATAATTGCCAAGATAACAAGGGACCAAGAGATCCAACATATATGTAGCAAGTATGGGAATATGGGCAGCGGATACCCATCAGATGAGCGCACAATGCATTTTATTCGAGACTGGGTAGCCAAGAATGGTTCAGCTCCGGAGTTTACAAGAAAGTCATGGAAACCTCTTCGGATGATGCTTGACGAGATAATCCACTGCAAGCTCTAAGACTTGTAGATACAATATATCATACCGTGATCCCTGTCAAAAGGCTCAAGATTAATTATCTGATCTATCTGGAAACCATTCTCCTTGAGCTTACTTGCCTCCTGTGCCACTACTACTCGCGGATCCATCGTCACATCTATGCTCCTTGTCTTGACTATCAACAACATTATACCTCCTCTCTTCAAATACATCGAACAATTTGCTATCGCAATGTCTGTCTGGTCAGGCTGCGCAATGTCACAGTATACGACATCTATTTTGCCAAATACCGCAAAATATGAATGAGGTCTTCTTGCATCTTCGATTATCGGGAGTACATTCTTGCGCTTTGAAGCGACATTTTCAATAAGTTCTCGTGCAACCCTTGTTGCAGGCTCAACTGCAAACACTAGGCCGGATAGTCCGACGATATCAGATACATGGCTAACAGTTGTCCCAGTAGACGCGCCAAGGTAAAGTACTTTGCTGCCATTCTTTATTGGCACATTTTTCATTCCCTTTTTGAGTGCAGCCGCAAGCTTGCTTCTGAAAGGATCCCAAATCCTGTATTCTTCGCCCTCATATTTCACTAGCTTCTCTCCATATACATTGTCTCCCTTTATTAGATTTAGAGTGGCAGCATTTTTCTCGCCGTTTATTGAAATCCATCTAATAGCGTCGTCGCTTTCCAAATCTCTTTCTTCTGTCCTCCTTCTTCTTTCTCTTATCATGTTTATCTCTTGTCACATCACTTCTAGTTCTATACTGCTGACGCTGGATGTGCTCCCTGTATTTCCTGTTCCGCTCCTTCTCAGGTATTGGCTCCCGATATTTTTCTCGTATTTCATCGATGCGGATTTTCAGCTTATCATAAACGGTGCTGTCCTTGCCGTCGTGGCGGTAATAGTCGATCCTTGCCGCTATGGCGACCTTTGATGCAACTGCTCTTGCTATCTTACCTCGCTGCCACTTGGGGGCGGAATGAATGAGAGGGTGCTGGAACAACAACCCATGTTTTGGCGGCCTGGCGCCTGTCTTAAGTGCACGAAACAGCGCCTTCTCGGCACCTAATATCTGGATTGTGCTCGCCGGCATTGTTGCAAGTCGGGCCAAACTGCCTGCCTTCGAAATTATCCTTGCACCTACTGCTGCTGTCAGTAATTCTTTGACATTCGGAGCCACGGTTTCCATTGCAACTTCAATGTGATCTGTAAGCACTCTGCGTAAATCCGATTGTGCAATGACCTCATCTGCAAGCCGTTTGACAATTGCAAGGTTTTCTGGCGTCATGTCTCCACCTTTGCTGCGCTTTGCAGCATCAAGTATAACTTCAACCTTTTTGTCCGGTAAGCCAATATTTTGTAGAATTTCTACAACGATATTCTCTCGCAAACCAGCTTTGCTTACGATCTCTGCGTACACAACAAGGCTTGATACAAGGTTGTCAAGCTCGGGAAAATGGAGTCCGTACCACTCCCTCATCCTTGCACCCACTGTGTTGATGATCTTGTCAAGCTCATCTAGTGCGTTGATTGACTGGATGATATGAAGATCTAGCTTCTCGGATGCCTCCTTTACTCTTGACGACGAGAGGTTGATAGCAAATTCACGCAGGGCTTGCATTGCATCCTGCTCATTGTTGGCAAAGCCGGCCTTTACTATAAGAGTTGGTTTGCTGTTTTGGATATATTGCTGCTGATCCTCTGGCATCAACTGACTATCCAAGCCAGCCTGTCGTAATATGGAGACAATGCTTGCATCATTTGTTGATACAGGCTCAAATGAACGTAATTTTTCAATAAACCATCTTATTTCATCAAGGTTCACTCCGCTCTTTAGTAGCCTATAAGACCGGATTGCATTATCGAACTTTTTTGACACTAAGAGGCTGCCACCTCGGTCAAATGCAGCCATACCAAGTTCCAACAGAACTACCGAGCAGGTGTTATTTCCCATTTGAGAACCTACAACAATTAGCTGATAAAAAATGTTAGCATTATTAAACTAACATGCATAGTGATACCTACGTAATGGGCCTGACAGCCAGCGATAGGAAGGAGTTAGAATCACTTATCAAGGCAGCTACCCGCGATCCAAAGATGCCAATAGGACTTGCCCGCAAGATGATGCCAAATCAGGGCAACATCGAGGATTTTGCATACGGCCTTCTCTCCGGCATGGTTATGGGCAATTTTATCACACAATTTCAGAATAAGAATGGAAGGCAGCCAGACAAGGACGAAATAATAGATATTTTGTCGATAATGATGTCTGAGATGCCACGTCTTCGTATGTCCATAATGGAAGAATTTGACATGCGTTAGAGTGTAAAAGTTTATCTAACGAGTGCCATGATTACTTTCTCCATTGCTAGATAAAGATAAGTCTAGACTGCCCGTTGCCATTAAGGATGTTATAATCATTGGCATCGGTGTTCTTGTAGTCTGGCTTGGCATTTGGTTCGCGTTTGGGGCTAACCCGTTTTACGTTGTCTCAAGCGGTAGCATGGAGCCTGTGCTCAACGTCAATGACGTTCTTATTGTCAGAGATGGCGGATCTTGGGAGGATCTCACGATAGGCGACATCATCGTATTCAATAGGCCGGAAGGTGGTGACAGGGTCATAGTCCACCGTGTCGTTGATATTGATGTGGACGGCGACGGCGAAAGGATGGTTAGGACAAGGGGAGACGCCAATCCTGCATCTATACCGGGTACCGACTACCCCATTAAGCAGGACGATTACATTGGCAAAGTGATCTATGTCTTACCCGGCATCGGTGTAATAACAAAAGTGATCAGTCCACCTGTCAACTATATCATAATTGCGATCATCCTTGCGATCTTGTTCTTTAACAGGCTGGGCAGAAAAAAAAACAACAACAGCGATAAGGACGCTGCGCCTGCCGCAGCCGATAGTTCCGACAAGCCGCCGGTATGAAGACCAAGACGGAAT
>JBKPEN010000103.1:0-10288 GCA_046728425.1 Thermoproteota archaeon | reverse complement strand
TGAGATGTCGCCAGCAAAAAAGAAGAGAGAGAGAGAGAGAGAGAGAGAGTATCCAGAGCATATATTGGTCTTGGCTCAATTCAAAGAACTGTTGAGGAAGGAGCAAATCCTCTCATTTCTGAGACCCGCCCTTGTAGATAGGCCGTATCTTCCAGCTGATGCAGCATTAGCAACACCTGCTGCGGTACTTGTAATAATACACTATCACAAAGAGAGACCACATGTGTTTTTGACAAAACGAAGTTCAAACCTAAAGTCGCATACAGGCGAAATATCTTTCCCTGGGGGCAGATATGTAGAAAGCGACGGCACATTGCTCGCAACTGCCTTGCGGGAAACAGCAGAAGAAGTCGGAATTGTATTTAGCATTGACCAGATAGTTGGCTGCCTAACGGCAGTGCGTACTATGACATCAAACCACTTTATTGTACCATTCGTAACAATACAGGATATGCTGCCTCAATACAGGATTTCAACAACCGAAGTGGAAGCAGTGATTGATGTACCGCTTATTGAAACACTCAAAAGCATCGAACCAGACACCGAACATTATCATCTTTCCAAAAGTGCATTCAAGTTTACATATGGCAACAATGTGATATGGGGAGCAACAGCAAGGGTGCTAAAGCAGATGCATGATATTCTCCTCAGCAGACCCTCATGACATCCTTTCTTCATAGCATCTCGCTTACTTATGTGTCTATATATATTTGTAATAACTCGCCTTCTTTTAATCTTCATCTGAACATCAAATTGTATTTCTATATATTATAGGGCTAGCGGGCCCGGTGGGCTTCGATCCCACGACAACTGGCTCCGGAGGCTTGTGCTTCTTTTCTAGAGAGAGAAACAGCACCCTGTCCTGACTAGGCGACGGGCCCCTGTGTGCCTGTTTAAATCTCCCCTCATATATGAAACATACCCGCCGCAAATGACACACCTACCACATACATATACCATATATACCATTTTGATACCTTTCTCTATCTGCTTAATCTCACTAGAAGTTCTAAGATGAATTACCACTAAATATATCGTATTACAAGAAGAAATACTACTACTAATAATAATACACCACACCTGAGGAATGAGCAAAAAATAAATCCACACCTCAGCTTATAGCTAGCTTGATGGATTTAGATGGATATCGCACCATTGAAAACTTTCTTAAGAAACTAAATCAATCGGGGGAATATTACATAGATTCTAAAGCAAATGATATTCCATACCAAGGCGGTTCACTTGCTCAAAAATTATCAGATGCATTGGAGGCCTATCAAAGAGAGAAGAGTACCTCTGTAACAGGCATACCTGAGTCTGATTATATTATTCAGAATACAGTCAGTTTGATTAACGCTGCCCGCATACATGGACTTGTCAAGGACGCACAAGATTTAATGCAGAAACTCAAGGAAATAGAAGACAGACTTGGAGAGTGTGAAGATAGAAATGCTCAGCTAAAAAAGCAAAATGAGGAATTACAGAGAAAGTTAACAGGATCGAGCCAGAAAAGAAAAGATGCCTCAAAACAGACTACACTGTAAAATTAATCAAGCAACAATAAAAAATGATGATGATGATTATTGCAAACCAGCTTGCTTGCTTGCTACCTATGTCTCTCATATATTGCAAGAGAGTGCGTGTATGCTAATAAACTGATGACAGGATTATCTATAATGTGATGCTATTATCTACATGATAACTCAAGAGCAGGATCGCCCAATAATTGTGTCAAAGGTGAAATATCTTGGCTCCTGCCTCCTACCCTCACCAATAGAACAAGAAGTCACGATTGTGCTTTATCACAATAGAATACATATCCCTGAGCTCGATGCCACAATTCCAATTGATAAAGTATTCCAAATTGAATTAGCTAAAGGAAAGGACTTGCCACCACAAACGACTATGATGTTTGGCGTAGTTGGTCTAATAGTAGAGAAGGAAAATGCCTATATGATGATCAAAACAGACAATGGCCCCGACAGCCTTCTATTCAAGTTCGACAATATGATTCTTGCAGATACTCTAGTAAAAGAGATAAAAACAGCCAAAGAGCCGCAATAGAAATATTATATTATTATAGCAGTATTATTGCATAATATGTATACAGAAGCTGAAATTTAACAAATCTCATCGGAATATCTGCTCCACTTTTCAAAAGTTATTTATTCTATGCATGTGTTATTTTTATCATATGTATGCAAAGCTTTGCAACATTGAGGTTCTCCCAAGCTATATCAAGGAAGTCGCAGTGGGGGACATTCTAACAGTGCAGGCACTAATTGCAAACCCTCTTGACTGGCAACACTTTTACGAAAAAGTATCTACAATCAAGATAGGAGACAGAACTGATTTTACAGTGATTACTCAGGAAGGAGAAAGGGTGATTGGCTTCGGCAACATTGTTGAAGTGGATAAATGGAGCAATCGCGGCCAATACGGGTTCAAGATTAAGATAACCGTCAAAAAGCAAAAATCGCTTACAGATAGAAGGATAAGAGGCTCCGGCAAAGTAAAACTGCCATCAATGCAGCCTGAAAAAATGTCTGATGCTGCTGCTGCTGAGCCCCAATCAGCTATAGTCCCGCCTGCGGACTTGATGGCAACGGCGGCTGCTGCTTCTTCTTCTTCTCCTCATGCAGCTAGTTCTACCACGACTCCTGTAGTAACTATGCAGGACCTAAATTCATTCCAGAAGATGCTGAAAGAATCACTTACGATGGATATGACCTCCTAGCCGCCTTTTTTGTTATCTATCATACACTATAGATGTACGAAGAGTGCTTTTGCACTCAATTTTTTTATATATATTTTCTTAGCCACTTACTTACTTCTCACCTGCTTCTAACTGCTTTTACATATGTTGTGTGAATATCTCTCTCTCTCTGTGCGTCTGACTATTAATTTAGGTTTTAAAATTACTTATGATAGATCAGTCATGCTTCTGATAACGAGCCATACGGTATGATATATCAAAAACCTGATCGAGTAGAATTAAAATAAAATTAACTTTATTCACTTAGTGATGGTAGACTTAGTTAACTCATTGATACTTGTAGCGCTGGGATTTGCCCCTACCTTTATCGCAATGGAAGCTGCATGGAAAATGGGCAAGATTATCGGCAAGCGTGGAGAAGGAGAAAAAGCAACAACAAAAACAACATTCTCGTGGAAGTCTGTGTAAAATGCTGTTGTATGATCTAACGTCAGTAATACTCGGATCTGCAATTCTTGCCGGGCTATTTGTTTCAATCGCCATTCGCAGGCCCAAGACCATCAGTGCCTTAAACAATAACTGGCAAAAGATCGAGGTCAGGGCATAACTCCGATATTATTATTATTATTATTATCTTTATTATTATTATTCTCACTACACTTTTATAACATTTAGATTGTGCTTTAATTTCGCACTTGCCAGAAGCAATTAGGGTTTTTGCAGTGGATATTGACGGTACCCTTACTGAAAATGGAGGCGGTATGGTGCATCTTGCAGCTCTTTCAAAGCTGCGCTATCTTGAAAAGATGGGCTACAATGTAATTTATGTCACAGGCAGGTCATCTATTGAAGCATATGTTCTTGCAGTCTTTGGTGGCACAACTAGAATTGCAATTGGCGAAAATGGAGGAGCAATCACAATTGGACCACAGAAACATAGGCTCTTAGCAAGCAAGGAAAAATGTATCCAAGGCTACGAAGCGCTGAAGAAAAGTATCGGCAACACTGTGAAGATAAAGCCAGTCTTTCCGAGAATGACTGAAGTAGTATTACTTCGCACCTTTGATCTAAAGGAGGGCCAGAAAATTCTAGAGGACTATGGCCTTCCCCTTTATCTATCTGATAGCAAGTACGCTTTTCACATAAATGAAAAAAGGATTAACAAGGCCTATGGCCTTAAGGAGGCACTGTTGCTGCTCAAGGTGGATCCCAAACAGGTTGTTGCAATTGGAGATAGTGAGACTGATATACCTTTGTACGAAATTTGTGGCTGTAGTATTGCCCTTGACCATGCCGAGGAAAGTGTTAAGGCCAAGGCTGATCATGTGGTAGCCGGAAGAGAAGGTGTGGGCCTAGTCGAGGCAATAGATTTTGTCGCATTCCACTACCTAGGGGTAAAAGTATGACTCTCCGAGTTTTAATCCAGGAGGTGCGTGAGCTAGTCTACTCGGCACTTAAATCCGTGGGCTATCCTATAATTGAGTTTGATGTGTCAGAGCCTCCGCAAAAAGCATTTGGCGACTTATCATGCAATGTGGCATTTCTCCTAAGTAAGCATCTAAAAAAGCCTCCTCCCAAAATAGCAATGGAGCTGGCTGAAGCACTCAGACAACGCATACAAGACAATAGCTATATCTTGTCAATGAACCCTGCGGGTGGCCACATTAACTTCAAGGCAAACTATGCTCGGCTGGCACCAGCCACGCTATCTCAAGCCCTATCAGACCCCGACATTTATGGGTATCTTAACTTTGGACAGGATACGCACGTTGTTATAGAGCACACAAGTGTCAATCCAAATAAGGCCCTGCATGTAGGGCATATGCGCAATGTAATAATTGGTGACACTTTGTACCGCATAATGAGGGCAACAAACCATAGGACAACTGTCCTCAATTATATTGACGACTCTGGAGTGCAGATAGCAGATATTGTAGTAGGATTCAAATTTGCAGGTTTTCCAGTCACGCCGCCAATAAAGAACCAAAAGTTTGACCAGTACTGTGGTGACGAAGTATACGTCAAGATAAATGATATGTATGAAAAAGATCCACGGCTTGCAGAGAAGCGGAAGCTGGTACTCAAAGAGATAGAGGAAGGCAAGTCAGAAATTGCCCGCTTTGCGATGGATATTACACTTCGGGTCTTGCAAGAGCAGTTGAAAACATGCTGGCGCATGAAAGCCCGTTATGATTTGCTAAATTTCGAAACTCACATTGTTGGTTCAAAATTGTGGAGCAAAGCCTTTGAGCTTTTAAAAAGAAATGGTATTGCCAAGTATGAAACAGAGGGCAAGAACAAGGGATGCTGGGTGATAGTAGGGGGCAATGAGGAGGAGGAGCAGCAGCAGGATGAGGATGGGAATGGGGAGAAAAAGAAGGAGGAGGAAGACAAGGTCTTGGTAAGGAGTGACGGTACTGCAACATACATTGCAAAAGACATCCCATACGCTGCATGGAAATTAGGAATTGTTGAAGATCCATTCGATTATCAAAAATACGCAAAGCAGTGGGACGGATCAACACTCTATACTACAATCCTTGCCGATGGCGCCAGCAGGAGGAGGATGAGGAGGTCTGTTGATAAAAAATTCAACGGAGGAGAACGAGTGATAACGATAATTGACTCAAGACAATCACGACTCCAGAGGATAATCTCACAGGTGCTTTCAAAGATTGAAGTAAGTGGTGGTGATGGTGATGATGAGGACCATAAATATTTCCACCTAAGCTATGAGGCAGTTACTCTCAGCTCCAATACTGCCAAGGAGTTTGGAATTGACATAGGTAATAGACACTTTATGCATATGTCAGGCCGGAAGGGAATTTACGTCAATGCCGACTATGTGCTCGATGCTCTACATGCCAAGGCTTACAAAGAAGCAAAGAATAGAAACCCTGCTTTTTCAGATCAGCAGCTAAACAAGATAGCAGATGAGATCTCGATATCTGCCATACGCTATAATATGATAAAACAAGACTTTGACAAGATAATTACATTTGACATTGAGGAGTCTCTAAGCCTTGAAGGCGACACTGGCCCCTATTTGCAGTATGCATATGCTAGGTCACAGCGCATACTGGAAAAGTCAGAGGAACAAGCCATTGTCTTAAGAAGAACCAACTTTGCATTTGAACGACTGACACATGAATCAGAAATCGCCTTGATAAAGGAGATATCAAAGCTTGACCTTGTGGTTGAAAATGCAGTAAAGTCGCTCCGTCTGAAGTTACTTGCTCACTATGCATACAACCTTGCGATGACATTTAATCTGTTTTATGAAAAGGTGCCTGTGCTAAGGGAAAAAGATAATGAGGTGAGGATGGCTCGCCTCGGACTCGTTAAAGCCTTTGGTATTACTTTGAAAAATACACTTGAATTGCTTGGAATAACTGCACTTGATCGCATGTAATAAGAAGAATGTGAAAGCAATGCATAAACCATTAACCGCATTGAAACGCTTGGATATTACATAGTCACATGCTTGTGTATGCCATTCTGTTTTTTTCTCTTTTCTCTCTCTTAAATTATACATATCTATCCATGAAGTAAGCAACACACTCCTGCCCTACAGCATTATTATTCTCATCCCATTGAAATGGAGTTTTTTGTCGGACCTGATTTTTTTAGGTGAGCTTAACGGGTCTTTTAGAAGACTCAAAAGTAACTTTAATGCCTATCAGGATATTATTACACACCATACACACACACACACTCTTACAAACTATAACACACCTACTTTTTTAGATTGATTTTTATTCCATGTGGGCAACTATCCGCTTGCTTTGACAAAGATCCAGGAAAGCTCTTATGTACTACTGTTTCACACTCCACGCAAAAAGTGGCTTACCAAGGTAGCATCAGACAAAAAGTTCCACACGCACCTTGGGATAATTGATGTCTCTTCGATAATTGGCATGGAGTATGGCTCGGCAGTCAGGACCACTGAAGGAAAGGTCATTTTCCTTATGGAGCCTACCATACATGATTTTATAATGAAATCAGAGCGCAAAACGCAGATAGTTTATCCAAAGGATTTAGGATACATAGCGGCACGTACTGGGCTCAAAAATGGCTCAAAGGTATTAGAGATTGGAACAGGTAGTGGGGCTCTTGCTACATTCATGGCAAGCATTGTTAAGCCTGAGGGTCACATTTACAGTTTTGATGTCAATTCGGAATTCATGGAGATAGCAAAGCGTAACCTCGAAAAGGCCGGTATGGACAAGTACGTGACGATTCTACAACACGATCCACATCAGGGCATTGATGTCCACGATGCTGATGTTGCAACTGTCGACCTTGGCGATCCGTGGACAGTACTTGACCACGTATATGATGCCCTAAAAGGGGGCGGCGCATTTGTAGCTATCTGTCCTACTATGAATCAGATCGAAAAAACTGCAGCACAGTTAAGAAAAAGCGGTTACGCTGATATATCCTGTGTAGAACTTATGATTCGCGAGATGGAGGCAAGAGAGGGAATGACTCGTCCATCAATGAGGATGATTGGACATACCGCTTATCTTGTATTCGCAAGGAAGGTGGAGAAGCTGCAGGAAAGGATTCGCCAGCTAGCTAACCAAGAAGAAGCAGCAGAAGAGGAAGAAGAGAAAGAAGAGGAGGAGGAGGGGAAAGAAGAAGTTGGAGACAAAGAAGAAGAAGTATCAGAATAGCAAATAATTCCAACAATGCCAGTACCGCTGCTGCTGGAGACTCTCTTCTACCTACGAGAAATTATTTTCATTAATCGATGTATTTGTTCTTACGTGCACCAAAAAGAAGTCGACGATGCAACCTTCTTCTCAAGAACACGATGAAAAGAATGATATGCTGACTACAAAAATTCTTTAGAGACCACTCAGTCTTCAAAAAACTAAGGGAGTGGGCCGGGGCCACGATGCTGCCGTCTTAGCTCTTCTTCCTCTACGATGGCTCCATAGATAGGAGTGTTGCCATAGTGCTCATGTATTCTTGAAGGTTCTGGGAAGATGCTTATGATTCCACCTGATACTTTAATGGTAGTAGGGACATCTGTAAATGCCTCCTCCCGCATGCTGATTGTTGCATTGCCAGTGTATGTAGTTGTGCCGTTTTCATTAGAGGAAATATTTGATAGTCTAAAATTGGTGATCACATGACTGTGTGCTTGTGATCCATTGAGCGCTATCATCCTGAAATTAGCATTGAATATTGCCGCAGCTGTAGGGCTTGAAGCGTTAACACCGCCATTTTCCGTAGTTGTTGTTGATGTTGCTAATGTTGTCTCGTTAAATGAAAGCAAGTTGCCTCTCCAGAATCCTACAGCAAGCCAGGCAGGTTGGCCAGATTCGTTATTCTGAATACTAGCAATCGGTCCAAATGAAAAATTGCCTGCTGGTGCAAATGGTAGTTCTTGACCAAACGGGATAGGGAGCCGTGGTCCTCGTGGTCCTTGATTATTTTCATCGGGTGCAAGCGGAGATTGTTGTGCATAAACAGGAGTGATACCCAAGTAAATAGGTAATATTGTCAATCCTGTGAGCAGGATAGCAATGAAAACAGAACATAAGAAACTTCTGCTCATCCCAGTTGGAATTGCTCCAAATGTAATATTAATGTTTGAAATAAAAAGCAGAAGGTCCTTTGCATTGTGTTAGAGGAACTAATTTTAAGCATTTCATCCTCCTGCTCTAAAAACTTGGATCCTAGCATTTCCCTCGTCAGTCACATAGACCCTTCCATCTACACCTACAGCAACCCCTACAGGATTGTCAAATTGACCATCACCTGATCCAGTGGAGCCCCATTTAGTTATGAAATTGCCATTGCTATCAAGAACTTGAATGCGATTATTGCCTCTGTCTGCTATGAAGATATTATCAGACGAATCTATCGCTATTCCTGCTGGAGAATTAAATTGTCCGTCTTCAGAACCCGTTGTTCCCCATTTTTCTAAGAAATTCCCGTTGTTGTCAAACTTTTGAATGCGATTATTTCCGTTGTCAACTACATAAATAATGCCTTGAGAATCGATGGCTATATCTGCAGGGTTCATGAATTGACCATCATTTGAACCTGGTGAGCCCCAGCTTAATATGAAATTGCCATCGCTATCAAATTTTTGAATATTGTTGTTTTCCCCAAAGTCTCCTACATACACAAAGCCTTGAGAGTCTACTGCACTGCCACCAGGGGTTATGAACTCACCTTGGCCTAGTCCAGTGGAACCCCATAAGCGAAGGAAAGCACCATCGGACGTGAATTTCTGTACCGCCTGATCAGCATTTCCCCAATCTGTCACGTAAACAGTGCCGTTAGAACGTTCTATAGATATCGAAGCGGGATTTGCAAATCCACCACCTCCCGTGCCAAGAAAGCCCCACGATACTAGGAATGTTCCATCAGAAGAGAATTTCTGCACTTGATTTGCAAGGGCCGTAAAGTCAGTCACATATACATTACCTGCAGAGTCTGTAGCAATATCGAATGGTTGAGAGAATTTACCAAACCCTGATCCAGAACTTCCCCATGCTATCACAAATGAGTAATTGCTAGGAGCAGTAGTGGTCGTTGTCTGCTGCTGTGCAAATAACACTGGTGGTTTCAGTACAGCATACACAGAAAAAACCAAGGCAGCTATGGCAACAACTTGGAAAAGAGTAATCTTCATTACGGATTTAGTGGCATTTTTGCATTTAAAGGATTATTCGACGGCTTATGGATCTAATTTCAGAACAATTTCTCCATGAAATGACAGATTTGAGTATGTGGCTGTAATCATGATTTTTTCTGATTTATCTTGCAATGAACAAGGTTGGGTGGAAGTACCTTTTTACTAATCCAATATAATCAGAGAGGAAGAAGAATAAGTACAAGTAGAAGTTTTTGATGAGATAATAATTGGCATCCCTAGAATTTACATTCCATCTTGCTCTTATGCTATGCAATCTATAATACAATTAGCCAATATACCAATATACTTGAGCAAGAAAAAAGAAACTTAAAATTCGCTTTCCTGTCGCTTTGGGCACTTAGATTTGTTATTTGTTCGTTAGCTGGTCTAGCTGACTATAGGCTTTAAGGAACCTGAGACCTTTTTCAGTAGTCTTAAATGTCTGAGTACCAACGTCAAAACTAAGTAATCCGTTATGAGTGAGAATCGCGAGATACTCTTTCAATTGTGCATAGCTAAGAAATGCCTTATACATTATCTTAGTTCTTGTAACACCCTCACCGCCGCTGGTGCCGTCATTGACAACCTCTAGAATCTGGGCGATTATTTCGGTTCTATGTCTTCCCAACATGACTCTATTAACGATGCGATGGATAATGAAGTTAAATGGGATTATGGAACCATGTTAACGCTATTAGAAGACATGCAATAGTATACACAAAAGATCTCATAACCCCTCTTTAGCCCATAGATGGCTCTGATGTTCTAATACTCACGCATTCAATCGCCTATTGAGGGAATTCTTTTATCTATTGTATTCGTGCTTGGGAGCGAGATGATCCACATTAAAAGCAAGAGGGATAACCTCATGGTAAAATCAACAACGCTTGTCATGTTGGCAACAATACTCATGATGG
>JBKPEN010000256.1:0-7315 GCA_046728425.1 Thermoproteota archaeon | reverse complement strand
GCCCAAGGGTCCCCGTGTTTTTAGAAGCGCTATGAAGAAGGTTTCAATTTAGAAGTATGCAAAGGTAGCTAAAAAGTTTTTGTTCCCAAGCGGATCCATCGGGATTTGGATAAAAATTCATTTGAATCCAAATGCCAGAATTTTGGGTTATGCTACAAAACGCGGAGCAGATGTCGGTTCAATGAGTGCTTTTGTTTTGCCAATGGTAGGTACGATGACTATCATTACATCATTTTTGTCTCCCTATCTTGTCAAGTTTGGATGGAAAATTGGTGACAGATTTAAAGAAGAATCAGTGAACAGGAAGGAGAAGGATACTACCATAGAAGAGCAAAAAGAGGAGGAACATAGAAAGGAAGATGAGCATTAGGAGTCTCAAGATTATTTGCTAACAGCATATTGTTGAAAGATTCCTCACTTTTTTTTGGTTCATTATTTACCACGCCAAGCCAGAAACTAATCGTGATTATACATTCCAAAAGAGTTTCTGGTAACACTTGTGATATCCTAAAAAAGCTCTGAAGCCTAAAAAAAGTAGTGTGCCAGAGCAAACTGTTCAACCTGAACCGGTATTTTTTACAACCTCTCTCACTCTCTCATAAAGCTGTTGTTTGTTTATAAGAGTAAACGGTTTAAATAAGCCTATTCTCTCCACTTAAGAAAGAAAGAGATATTACGATGATTATTTTCAAGACAGACTTTGTTGCTAGTGGGATTGCTTTTCTCATATTTTCTGTGACAGTAATATCGACTCTGCAAGTTCAATTCACTGATGCAAGTACAGCGTGCGTAGGCTATCAATCAGGAGTAAACACCATTACCGTAACCTGCGATGCTTCCTTTCGAGATGTTGTTCAAGCCATAAATGACCCTGCCATACTTGAACAAGAAGAAGGACAAGAAGGCCAGTACATTCTAAACGCTAATCTAGAAGTAGCAGATGGTGTGAACTTTGAAATGACTTCAAGCGGCGATGGTCTACAATATCTCAAGATTGCTGGTGCAAATGGGATAATAGTTCATGGAAGAATACTGATAAACGGTGTAATAATAACATCTTGGGATGTCTCCGATGACGAAATAATCTCGCAAGACATGAATGGCACTATTCGCCGTGGCTATGTGCAATTTGCTGCAAGTGAAGGTTCTCAAATAATAAATTCCGAATTTGGATACCTAGGAGATGTTGAACCGGGACGAAGAGGGTTTGACCTCTTTGGAGAGGGACCATCTCACAATATGCTCATTAGAGGCAGTAAGTTTCATGATATGTGGTTTGCATTTTATTCTAATGGCGCATACAACATCACAGTTGATGGTAATGAATATTACAACAATATCAAATATGCTTTGGACCCTCATACTGTAACTCACGATATGATTATTACAAATAATTGGCTTCATGACAACCCAATAGGGGTAATCTGTTCGGATAGGTGCTGGAACATTCTTATTGAGGGCAATTTGGTAGAAGACACCACCGACATTGGAATTTTCTTCTCAAGAAATATGACTGATTCTATTGCAAGAAATAACCATGTCATTAACGCACGTGTCGGAATACTGGTATCAGAATCACCAAATAACCAAATATACAACAATACAGTTGAAGGAGGAACAGAGCAAGGAATACGTTTGCTTAATCCTGATATAGCAGATGATGGCGTGACTGAGGGTAATATAGTCTATAACAATGTCATATCTAGTTCCGAGGATGGTATTGCTGCAGCAAGAAGTCAAAATAACATTGTGGAAAATACTACGTTCTCTGACATAGGATCAAGCGAATACCATCTATCAGAAAATTCGGCTCTTACAATAAGAGGACAGCAATTTGACGACGCCTTAATATCAGGCGCAGCGATAGACGAAGATGACCAAGCAACGGAAGACCAAGCAACGGAAGACCAAGCAACGGAAGACCAAGCAATAGAAAATGTTTTAGAAATTGTAGATTCAGGAACAATAGAAGTCACAGGAGGAGCAAATAATGGAGGAGAAGAAGAAGAAGAAGATGGTGGTGGTGATGATGAAGGTGACGAGGACGAGGGCGAAGCAAACTCTTTCAATACAGACGTTGAACCATTTAGGACGATATTGGGTGATGGTGACAGTATTACTGTCAACTCATAGAACTGCTATGTTTTGAATTTCCTTGTACTCTGACTCAATTACAGGCACTAGACTTCTGGACTTCCGGTGTTGTGATTAAATGGATTTTTATCCGAATTTCGCCGGCTACTAAATCCAATCCTTTCGGAAGGGTTCTATGAGCAAATTGCTTAGAGAGGTTAACTTTGAACCTTTAGATGAATAATTAGCGTGCAAGGTTAAGCCGGAATTTGGTTCTTTGTGTATGTTATTGCTTGCCACCATGCAAGTGCTCTACAATAAGTAAGTCTGCTTCTTTTCCTACTACCTATATCTTGTCACCTTTATTGATCTCTTCCTCTCTCACGCATTGCTTTTAGCCATCCTTAAAAGGAAGGATGCAATTGTGGCTTATTAATTAATTAATCGCTTTTGGGTTTGAGATTTGCTCCTCTGCAGTCTTGGAAGAACTCGCTATAGTTGTGTCCTAGTACGATACTTTTTACCAGCAAGTAACCCGGATATATATAAAATATAATAAGATACAGAATGTAAGCTCTTAAGTGTCAATAATTTGGCGCTCTTCTCTCAAATGGATTAATCACGCTGCCTCTTTCTTTTTGATTTACATGATATACTCCATACTCGCCTTTTACACCAATGAGCCTCTCATTAGAAGGGACAAATACATACTCATCCAATCCCTTTACTATCTCAAATAGAGCCTCGCCAATAACTAACCCGTTTGGTTTGGCTTTGGAGTTGATCTTTGCGCAAATATTCATTGCAGAGCCAAAGAGGTCTTCACTCTGAGATGATGCGGATCTTGCAACTGAAACCTCGCCATAATCTGCACTTATCCTATATTGTATTGGAGGCAATTTCTCACTGAGCATTTTAGCATTAAGTGCATTGCTTGCTATTCCCATCGTGAGACCGCAGTCTAGCACATTCTTGAATTTTGTGACGTTCTTTGGATCACTAGTATCGTTAAAGTAGAAGATAAGTGCATCACCAGCGTTCTTCACTATTTTTGCTCCAAAATTCCTTGCAATTAGCGCAATTGCGTTTAGGAAAAGCTCATAATATCTGCTTAATTCATTAGGGGTAAGATTAGATGATATTTTTGTAGAACCTATAATGTCAATAAAGCATACACAGTAGTTTTGCACTTCCCCTGAAAAGTAGATCTCATTTGGTCCAACATTCCAATTCGTTCTTGCTCTTGTTGACAATCCCACTATAGGGAACTCTGCGAATCTAATATTATCATCGTTGCCGTCGTCTCCGCGTTGGTGGTGGTGGTGCATTAATCACTCCTCATTTCTCTTTTTCAAGTGCGACCGCAAGGTGTGGAAATTTCGCTTCCAAGTCTTTTATTCTTTCTCGTGTTTGGGATGACATATACTCAAGATTTTTTTGGATCATCGTGGCAAACATCTTCGAGAAATGGTTGTCTTTTTGAAGAGCGTCAAGAATCCAGGATTGCTTTTCTTCATCTAGGGATGCAAACTTATCTGCAAGACCTTCTCCTAGTACTTTACCGTATTCATGATTAAAGCTAGCATATTCAAGCATTCCAAGCACCTCAGGTGAGTCTAGATATCTGAAACTTTCTGCGACTCCTCTAGCAGCACCTCGAGCGAGGTTCACAGAACCTGTTACGTGCAAAAGCTCTTCAAAAGGCCTGCTGCCTGTCGAGGGGACATAATGACCAAGCCCTTCCCCGAGGCCAATAAGAAAGCTTTCTTCTTCTACTCTGTCTCCTATTATTTCTAAAACCCTTTTTCTTTTATCATCATCAAGTAACGAAAAGATGTGCCCCAAGCCAAATCCGAAATTCCTTGCAAAACCTGAGTTCCTTTCTGTCGAAGAGAAAACTTCGAGTAATTGATCTTGAGACAATCTTCCAACAATGCTTCCAAGTCCTAATCCTAATCCTTCCATAAATTTATTTCTAATTTTATTATTATTATTATTATTATTATTATTATTTTTATTAGTGAAGGTGACCGCTTCCTCAAAAATATTGTTCTTTGAATTCATTCGAATCTTGCCAATTCCAATACCAAAGCCAAATGCAAAGCCATCAATGCTAACCTTGGAAGACAACAACCAATCCTTTGTATTCTGCGGCAAATATGGAAACATACTTCCGCATCCTTCTCCAAGACCTGATGCAAGAAATGTATTGCTTCTAGCAAGTTCAAATATCTTGAGTAACGATGCCTCAGATAGATAGGAAATATGCATTCCAAGTCCTGTGCCAAGACCCAAAGATAGCTGGCCGTTATGCGAAATCAGTGCAAGTATGTCTTTCTTCACGTCTTCTTCAAGATATGAAAATACTGATCCAAAGCCCATGCCAAGACCCCTCGAAAAGCCAGCGTCCCTATCTTCTATGTAAGACATGATAAGCTGCTTCTGTGAAACTTCAAGATGATTATATACTCTACCTATGCCTTCGCCAAACCCTATTGCAAATTCTATATCCTCTTCTGCCATGCGCAATGCTTCCCTGTGGTCATCATCTGATAGGTACTTGTACGCCCTTCCCATACCTATGCCAAGACCCCTTCTAAAGTTTGGATCTGTTTTGAAAACATGTCTATATGAGTCATGGCTCAGCTCATTTTTAGAGTACAAATACATGAACCCGAGACCTACGCCAAGCCCTTTTGAGATTTCTGCAGAGCCTCTGGCTAGCTTAAGGAATTGCTGCTTATTAGCTTCTCCATAAATAGTCCAAAGAAACTGTGCTGTTCCTTCTCCAAATCCTTCTGAAAACATTGGATCCCAATCTAGCTGGTTAAGGATCTGTTCTCTCTCATTAGTTGAAAAATGCTGTATGATTCTTGCCAAACCAAATCCTATGCCCCTTGCAAATTCACCTCTCGTTTCCATTCTTTCAGTTATGGTATGTTTGGCATCGTCACTGTAATACGGCCAAGCCCATGCAGCGCCGATCCCAAGCCCTCTATCGAATTCGCTATTTGTATCAGCGAAGGAAATAACTTGATCGAAGAACGTAGGCTTCAGGTAGTCGAAATGGACTCCGAGGCCATAGCCCAGTCCACGTGCGAAGTCATTATTTGAATTCGCAAAGGCAAATGCCCTTTGTCTTAAGGTTTCACCAATATATTGCCATGTAAACCCAAGGCCATAACCTAAGCCATTTGCAAAAGCATTGCTGGCAGAGGCTTTACTAATGAACTTTTCTTGGACTTCTAAAGGGAGGTGCTTCAACACAAAGCCAATACCTACCCCAAAGCCGTAGTCTAGTCTAACATTGGTCTTTAGCAGGGGCTCAAGTTCTGATTGAAACTGTTCCGGAAGGTAGAAGTAGATTGCTCCAAAACCTAACCCGAGCCCATGAGAGACCTCCCCGTTACTATGAAGCAACATGAATATGTCCTTGGGACATGCTTCTTTGTAAAAATATGCACTATACACCCCCGCCCCAAACGCAAACTCGCAATCCCTAGCCACTCTATCAAGTACAAACCTACGCAGTACATCTGGTAGATTGGAGTAGCTAACTGCCAAACCCATTCCAAAGCCCATATCAAGTTCCGAGTTCTTGTCTGCTACTGACACCATTTTTTTGGCATCTTCTTCTTGCAATAAGGCAAACGTGAGGCCAAATCCGAATCCTAGACCTCGAGAGATTTCAAAACTCGTTTGTGCTTTATGCATTATCTCATGTTGTAGTGCAGGCTCTAATGTTGCATAGATATAACCAAGGCCCATTCCCATCCCATCCGCAAACTGGGAGTTCTTTTCCGCATGAGACATAACAATGGACTGTAGTTCATTTGACATTTTGCCGTATAAGCGGCCAACGCTCTGTCCAAAATACCTGGCAAATAACATGCCATGATAGGTCTTCTTTAGAACCCATTTGCGATGGTTATCGTCTAGCTCTATAAAGCGCTCCCCTAGGCTTTCCGCCAACCCTACGCCGAACTCTATAAGAGTGTCAACATGTTCAAGAATCAACATCTGCAGGGGTTCATCAAGTAATTCGAAATTTTCTCCAACACCTCGCCCAAATGCACGTTCAAAGACTGCATTTTTCTTCATATATCCGTAAATTTGATCAGGTATTATTCCTCCTGCAGTATCATTTGGAATAGATTGGATATTCTTACCAAGAAAAAGACCTAGGGAGTGAAGTTCTCCGCTCCCCTTGGGAACTATTTCCAAAAAATGCTCTGTTAGATATGAAACGATCTTCATCATTGAATAATCAGTAAGTTTAACAGCATTCTTCGCCGAATCGTGCATGGCATAATTCTGACCTGAGAGATAGACCCAAGTCCCCATTTTTCGAGTAGGTTCTGCAGGTGCATTAGTCTGAAAGATAGCTTTCTGCAGTTTCCCAATCTGCGACTGCGTTCGACTAAATCCTGCTTCATAGCAGAAGCGTAGAATATAAAGAAACTCCACATCCTGTTCACGTCCTCGGATGTCTTTCATCACCTCAAATTGCCTTTCAAAGTAATCATAAACCGGTAACCATTCTTGTGCAAGTTGAATGCATTTTGACGAATCAAAAATAGTAGCTTGTGAGCGGTCTCTCGCCTTGTCTACCACTGCTTTGTAATAGTCGACCACAGTAAGAGACAACGGCTGTTTCTGCCAGAGAACCCTCGATATGATGTCGATATTGGGAGATACATACTTCTCAAAAACCTCTCTGTACTGTTCGACCTCCCTTCCATATGCTTTTATTAAAGCTTTCATGATCGGAAGGTCGCATGTAATTTCATGTGTGTTAATGTCCGGTATACCCATTGTCAATCCGCGATACATCTCCAAATATGTCGGCTTGAGAGCAATATACAAATTCTGAACAGATCTAGCATTTACTATTTCCAGAGCTCCAAACGCATTCTCAAGGTCCCTTTTGACCAAGCCTTCTGGAAAGTTATCCCATATCACAAGGTCCTTCCTGTTAAATTGCTGAGATAGTGTGGAAATACTCTGTCTACCAGAATCCAACCCTGCAGGATTAGAAGGATTAATTACAAACATTCTATCATAATTTCCTTTCTTGCTGCGGAGAAGTTCAATTATTGCTCGAGATTTTCCACACCCACTTGGGCCAAATAGGAAGACTTTTTCCTCTCTGATCAGGTTTTCAAAATCCTTGAAGGGAACAAATGGAAGTTGCTTAGAAGATTCTTCAGTAAACTGCACATTAATAGCGGTTGCAACCTTT
>JBKPEN010000034.1:0-6528 GCA_046728425.1 Thermoproteota archaeon | reverse complement strand
CATACAAATGTTGTCACAGGCGGCTCGCGATAAGTCATTTCGTAGAGAAGGCAGACATCGTTGCTATCCGCGAACTCCTTCTTGATGTCTCATGGAGGTAGGTTCGCATGTTCTAGATAGGTCACGAATGGCTCAGCTTTGTTAAAAGATGTTAGTTCAACAGGCCCAGGAGCCACGACCGATATGTTATCGCTTATGTAGCTTCTAACAGTTTTGAAGTCTTTTTGCTCCAAAGCCTGTATAAACTCCATCACAATTTCCTTTGCACTTTTTGCAGATTCATTTTTTTGCATGGTATATCCCTCCAATAGCATTGCATTTATGATCTTGTTAGGTTCAACTTTTGATTTAGGGAATTTTATATTTAAGCTGGGACACGGACTAAGTAGTGGACTCGAAGGACTTTCAGCTGCTTGTAGGCCTATATGGGAATGCACGCCAAAGCTACCAGTCTCTAGGCAGGAGAGTCTCGCTCTCTGCTCCTGCTGTTCGGGACCGGCTGAACCGCTTAAAGAGCAAGGGCATCCTTCAAGGATTCATGTTAGTGATAGATTCGAGCGTGTTTGACCGCGATGACCTCCTGCTATTCTTTCATGATAACTTTTCACGCAAGTCTGCACTAGCGGCCTTCGCAGCGACAGATGTATCTTGGGTAGCTTGGAAAGTAGATGGACGCATTACGTTGCGCCTATGGACTAAAAATGAGCGTGAGGCCACAAATAATCTCAGCAAGATGTTGGGTGTCAGACCCTCAATGAGAGCTTTGACAGCACGCAAGAAGAGGCGAGCACCGCTTTCCATTACAGACTTGTTAATAATGGATGCTCTTGTAGATGACCCCAAGATCCCATTTGGAGGACTTTTAAAATCCACGGGTCTCAGCCCAAAGACTGTGCGCAAGCATCTTAATCGACTCTTAGAGACTAAAACGATTTCTGTTGATCCTATTCTGGTGGCACTGACGGATTCTGGCGCGCTAATATATCCAATGGTAGTTGCTGGTAAGATCAGCATGGATGAGGTACGAAGAATAATGGGCGAGTCGGCCCAAACACATCATACTCTCGAACCGCCTATGAAACATGTTCTTTGCAGAGCAAGCTCGTTGGCTGAGGTGATAACTAAGACCCGCGCGATGGAGAATGTTCAGGGAGTCAAGTATGTGACAATATCACTGAATAAGGAAGTGCTGGTGTCCATAGACCTCAGACACTCCCTAATCAGAGAAGAAATTATGAAGCTGGAAAAGAATTGAATGAACTACCCCGCACCAATTGAAGTTCCACACAAAGGATAAAGTCACTGTTTTTTGCTCGCCGTACCTCTCTTTTTGACTTGGTCTGAAAAGCAAGTAGTAGATCTATTTCGTTAAAGAAATGCTTTACTGTTGTTAAGAAAGTCCCTCTTAAAATCGACTTCTTAAATAAAGCTGACTCTATTTCTTGGCATTGCAGCAATAGGAAAAAATTGCTTTAGAACTGTCCTAAGAACAGACCAGAAAATACAAAAAACCTTCCCTACTGCTACTGCTGACATGCCTCAATTCCAGAGATCCCCGATTGAACGTAACCTAAAAATATTACATCACGTCTGGGAACAGGGACTGAAATAAATAAACTATCACTTAAAATAGTTGGTTCCTTTTTATCTAGTTAATCTGTAAATAGTAAAACGGCCTACTTCTAGACTGGAAATGTCAAAAGGAGGAGAAGAAGGAGCAGGATTCCAAAGGGTAGCCAACAAGAGAGATATCAAAGAAGGTGGTCTATTGGGAGTAGAGTTAGAAGGAAACAATATTGTTCTAGCAATGATAAAGGGCCAAGTTTTTGCTATGGATGCCGTTTGTTCTCATCAAGGTGCACCTCTTGAAGAGGGCACGCTTGAAGGTTTCAACTTAACCTGTCCATGGCACTATGCTGTATTTGATGTTCGCAACGGCAAGGTATCAGATAGGACTGTTTGGGCAAAAAATCAGACTTCATATCCAATTAATGTTGACCAGAGCACAGGAGATATTTTGATAAATATAGGCGCAGGAACAAGGCAGAAGGGCGGTAAAGAAGCGAATGATAATGAATGATATTAAATAACAAACTATCATCCGAATGATATCTCTACTACCTCCACCATCTCCAGTTAGTAAAAATCGAACTCAAAATTTAGACAAAGACAGCGGAGATTAGGGTGCTGTTAATTGGCTTCCGAGAAGGTTCTGAGGCAATTGATATTATAGATACTACCAATGTAGCAAAGGACACCTAATTCATCAATAGGCGCTACAGCTGATTAGGCAAAGATCTACAGGCGGCAATAGAGTACAAGTGCTCTAAAAAAGCCTATATTAGATTGTTGGTCAAGAAGGCAGTAGCCAAACATAGCTGTGGATTTGGATTCAAATTAATTTTTATCCAAATCCCGACGGGCCCGCAATGATATCACACTTCTAAAATAGGATTCTTGTGAAAAAAGGAGTGAAATATCTGCAACACCGTTATCTACCGTGGACGGCGCACACACACAGTCGCTGCTGCTCATTTGTCATGCGATGCAAGATTTTTTAGCCTCAAGATGATGTTCTCTATTAGTAGTTGATCAAGTTAGACGACAGGTCTCGAGTAGAAGAAGCCGAGCAGATAATAAAAAAAGAAATCTTTGCTGTGACTAGCAATCCTTCTATCATTAGAGGCAACAACGGTTGCGCCGCCTGTCATGTGCTATTCAAGGTAAAGGAGACTATGAAGGTAAGCGAACAGGACGCTGCGGACCTGCTTTCAGAGGTGCTTTTGGACAATACTCCGCTCAATGACCAGTTTATCTCTATGGTTGAGCAGATCCACATGAAAGCCCGCATGATGGGCGTATCTTTTGCAATCAAGACTAGAGAAGCAAAGGATCGATATATCGATGCCAACTTCAAGAATACGCTAAGTGAACTCGTGTCCGATGCTTCTGTTTATGGAACCGAACTGCTAATGAGAAAGCTGATTTTATCACATATTGCGCTCAACATAGCCCAAAACCTTGGTATAGACTATCATGCGGCGACCGAAGAGCTCTATTATTACATGAGAAAGAACGATATGGCCACTCATGGAGAATTGATGCAGGCGATACGGTCTTTATTGACCAAAAGGAGCGTAGATAAGCCATGATAACAGAGAGGTGACATTTACACAAAACCTCTATGGATTATGGAGAATATCTCCACCAAAAAAAAGACCTTCAAATCCGCGCTCAAATTAGCAAGAGCGGAGGCAGCAGATATGCCGGCTGAGGTATTTTCCGAGAGTATCTACCGCCTATCGATTGGCTTTTTCTTGTAATGATGCCTCTTGCTCTCGGGCAGCCTTTCAATCGCATAGCGAAGCATCGTCCGGGGCATGACATTGCAGTGCTTTTCAAGAAACGCCTCTTCTGCAGCAGCATCCCTCTTGCCCACTTCGCGCAGCATCCAGCCGACGGCCTTGTGGATAAGGTCGTGCCTGTCATGCAGCAGCATCCCCGCAATCTTCAGCGTCTCGGAAAAGTCGCCGTTCCTGATAAAGTGGAGCGTCGCCAAGATCGCTATCCTTCTTTCCCATACGTTCTCTGATCCGGCAAGCCTATACAGCAGCCGCCTCCTGTAGTCTCTGTCAACTAGGTGTGCTCCAAGTATGTTTGGCGCGGACAGATCCACTAGGTCCCAGTTGTTCACCTGCTTAATGTGTTCTAGGTAGAACTTCGCGATCTCTTCTTTTTCCATGCTGCTTGATGAGCTGCTGCTGTACCTCCAGGCAAGGATCAAGAGCGCCACAAGCCGCTCCTCGTGAATACGGGAGTAAAGCAGGATCCTAACCTCTCCAAGCGGGAGCTGGCTGAATTTTTTGGCTATTTGCCTTGACTGTGGTACCATGACGCCTATGAAGATGTCGCCCTCGCCGTAATAGCCCGGCCCTGTTTTGAAGAATTGCCGCAGTATCGCTGCTTTGTCGGGGTCTGCCATACTCTTCAGCTCCTTTCTGACATCTGCAGCCTTCATTTCTCTGCGTCAAGTATCAATGATGGCTATTATTTGAGGATATAACGGACTAAGCTGTTGAATCTAAAGGCTCTACGTATAATGTCATAATCGGAGACAGATAAAAAACAACAACTAACTCCTACTATCATGAGATAGGTTCCTCTGCACCATAAAATCCACTAGATTTTTTTACTAGCCCATCATCTCGGAATTCAAATTTTTCTATTACGGAAGTTTTATTCTTTCCATCCAATATAGCATAATATTCAAAAACACAGATGTTTCCTTGTGAGATTGTATGCTTTGGTATGAAATGGAGATTAGGGTAGTTGTTTAGTGCCTTGGTCCAATAGTCCTCAAGCTCCCCTTTATTAGTAACTTTTGATGATTTCCTGTCAGGAAATACTGCTTTGATTTTTGGACTGGAGAATTCAATATCATCTGAATACATTGAAAGAACTGTTTTTAGATCATGGTTATTCCATGCATTTACCCATTTTTCTATATGCTCTTTTGCAAAAGATTCGGAATAAATCATATATATATCTCCTTCTCTTTTATGAGTTTACGTTTCTCTTAAGTTTTATTAAAGTGGGAACAACATAGCAACAAGTCAGTGGCTAGACTGAATGATAGCGTCTTTACTCTTGTTTTTTCTCCTTCTTTACTCCCCTCTGTAAAATTGTAATCAAACTGTACTCTCAGAGTTGTACCATTAGTGATTACTCCTGTGCCATCTTCAAAACTGTTACTTTAGCAGTGCTATTGTTGTTATTAGCTGCAAAGACTACTGGCTCATAAGTCCAATATACCCACAACAAAAATGAGTTTAGGACTATAGCCATTGATTGCATCTGAAAGATGCTTTCTCTTCGCTTGCTTGGTCACATTTCCTGAAAGAATTCTCCTGCTATACTAACCACGCCGTAAGATGCGGTTGTGGTGCCCTATTTCAGGAGATGACCCTTCTGAGCCATGTAAATGTTAAGGAACCCGCCCCGTTCTAACTTTTGAACAACGTGAGAGTATATGCCGCCTGGCCAGTAGTGACTTCTATCGTCCTGTATCCCTCATCTTCAATTGTTTGCAAAACTTGGTCGCTTCCACTCACCTGTGCTCGCCAAAAACAGTTCGATTAAATAATAAGCATCGAGTTATTCTTGTTTTCAGTATCGAGGATGTCTGTAGCTAACCGCCGCTCTTGTTTAATTTTTTTGATCCTCTTAGGATCGTTATTGAGAAGTGCTGCTTGCTATTTTCTGTTCTCTTTCTACGTCAACAGCAGGGGCTTTCTTATGTCTGCCGAACATTAGACTAGGTCGCTCTTTCTCGCAAAGCGCCTAATAGTTCAGCAAACTTGCTTTTATCTCCTTTATGGAGTTCGAAAAGGGCCGTTGTCGAATGGAACCATAGTTACCCACTCTCGGAAATGATGCTCACAAAAATTCCAATGTTCCACTGTTGAAAGCTTCACTTTCCAAACAGCATCCTCTGGACATCCACCAGCGATACATTCATGCATAGTACCTACAGGAAGACGAAAAACCATATCAGGCGAGACTTCGATTTTAGTTCTAATATTACTGCTGCTCAAAGGACTACGCCTTCCTCTCCACTTGAATAATATTTGTCAAATATTTTATCTTTCACCTTCTCACTCTAAATGTTAAGTGCTCTCTTATCTAAAGTTTCATCATCATCATCGTCGACGCTTCCCAATTTCTCAGCTGTGGACGTCCAAGGGTAATTAAGTAAATGAGAAAGTGCCCTAACTCTTTCTTTTTATTTTTTGTGGAGTGAGTTTGAAAGGTTCGCAAAGGCTGAAACTCAGACACAGTCACAAACTGAGAAAAATGCTCAGGACATAACTGCCACCACACAGCATCTCGGAATCTAATCAAGGGTTTACAACTACCTACCTTCTATCACGTATGGATTCAACAACAGAACCATAAGAATTACACAATATCCCAAAAATATGATAATTTATATGTTGCAGTGCAACCTATGTTGTTAAATATGACCATATTGTAATAAAAGCAAAAGATGTAGAAAGACATGAGATATGGAAGCAGAATGAAACTAATCGCTCAGATGCTAGAGGCTGCAAATAAGGCCTACGAGGAGGGCGAGGGCGATGCTGGTAATACAAATCCATGGCAGAATAAAAAAAGAAGCCTAAAAGAGATGATAACGAAAGCAAGCCATCATGATGATGACAATAAAGACAAACCTTTAGCTAGACTGATTGTTGTAGAGGACGACCCTGATTTAGCTCAGATTTTTGAAGTAGGTCTTCTTATGAATGGATTTTTAGTAGATGTGTTTACCAACCCAGAAGAGGCACTACAAAACTTCCAATCTAATTCAGAGGATTACTGTTTGATGCTGTCAGATATCCGAATGCCAGGGATATCTGGAATAAAACTAGCTAGAAAAGTCAAAGAGATTAATCCTAATGTCAAGGTTATTCTCATGACTTCTTTTGAGATAAAAGATAATGAGTTTTCTAAAGTATTTCCTTCTAC
>JBKPEN010000024.1:0-7549 GCA_046728425.1 Thermoproteota archaeon | reverse complement strand
CTACAATAGATAGGAGAAAGGAAGTTACAGCAATAGTAGCAATGTTATTTACATTACTATTGCTACCTTTGTTAGCAGTAAGCCCAAGTGGATTTGTCCTTAACAACTTTGCAGCTATGGCGCAAGAAGAAGCATCGCCCTCGTCATCCTCATCGTCTGACCAAACTGAAATAGTGGTAGTACAAACCCCAGAAGAACAAGCTAATCTTGTTCGCTTTGATATACTTGATTTTGAAGCATTGAACAATCGAAATTGGACACTTTTTCAAGAACTACATAGTCCCGACGTGCTGGTAGTGGACTTCAATGGCAATACAACAAGGGGTATTGACCAACATCTACAATGGGCAATGGCAGCAATAGCTGCTCAACCAGAGAGCAAAGTATTAGCTCATCCGATTAAGATTGCAGCAAAAGATTGGACAGCGGTGACTGGCACATTACCTGGAAATCTAACAATGCTCACACTCGCAAGATGGGAAGACGGCAGAATCGCCGAGGAATACCTATTTCTGCAGAGTCCACCAATGATGAATCAGACAATATCTGGTGAATAACAGCAGCAATGAAAAACAACAGATCGTATAGCTAAAAAGAGCAAAGCCTAAAAAGTTAGTTGAGGCTGTGACTTCCAATCCCTCCACCCGGTCCACTTATGTCTTATTTCACTTTTTTATCGATTTGAACCCCTGCTAATACAGAGACCTTCGTTTTTTTGATCAGCTGGAGTTTTGATAGTAGTGTTGTTAACGGGCTTTCTTCTGTATTTCCTCTAATCAAAAATCAAACAGGTCGCCAAAGAAACCTCTCCTTCTTCTATGCCCTCCGTAATGGTAATAATCGTCATCATAATCGTCATAATCTCTATCTCTATGGTAACTCCGATAATGTTCTTCGTCATATCTTGTTTGCATACTTGATATTTTGTCAATTTCACCTCTGTCTAGCCATACGCCTTTGCAGTTGGTACAATAGTCAATATCTACGTCATACTTTCTAACTTGTTGCATTAGTGAAGAACAATTTGGGCAGTTCATAGATAGAAGACTTTAGACCTCTATTAGATAAAAACCGTGCTGAAAATTATTAGTTTAGATGCATGCCTTAGAAATTTCTTCCAGGACAAAATATGATGTACATAAATAGCTTCAAGCAACTTAAGCAATTAGGCTAATTCTTCTCCTTATCTTCTGTTAAGTGTGAGTTTATTGTGCAAAGACCAGTCCAGGGTTTTGACCAAATTTTTTCGACGCCGGAATAAATAAAACAACATGATTTGTTAAACAATAACAGTTGAGATTAAGCCACAAACTAAATCAGTTGCTAATCTGAAATCTATTTTTGAAGATGAAAAATTGCCTAGACTTAGCATAACTGAGGTCGTGGGTTCAAATCTACCACCCTGTCCATTTTCTTACTGCGAGGGAACTACTGTATTGTATTGAGCTTGTTTTAGGAAGTTGTCATACAATACTTCTAGCAATGGTTTTTCACTAATTTTCACATGATAATTGCAATTGAAGATGCTACCAAAAAACTAAAGTTCAGTAGCGAATTCTTTCTTCAATATATGGTACAGCAATATATCCTGTTACTTCGGTGGACAGATCAAGGGATAAGAAACTTCAAGGATACTACAAGACGTGCGGATGCAGCAAAAAGAGAGGCTGAAAGGATTGGTGGCAAACTTACAATATATTGGACATTTGGCGAATATGATTTGGTATGTATCTTGGAGGCTCCAAACGACGAGGCAGCAATGGAATTTGGACTAAAAGTTAGTAGTCTTGGCAACGTTAGGACCACAACATTAAGGGCATTTACAGAAGAAGAGATTGCAAAGATCATTGGTAAGCTGGGTTAAATATATGCCGCAACATACTTGTCATTAAATAACTCTGCCCCTTTGGAAAAGAGAGTTCTGCATTAGTAAACTGACTGAGGTCGTGGGTTCAAATAATCCCACCCGGTCCATTATTTTCAATCTAGTAGACTACGGTGTTAATTCGAGGATGTTTTAGAATATTGTAGGACAAAACCATTCAAAATCCCAATTAGATAGTCAGCGGGTATTTTAAAGATAACATTGGAGAAAAAATTAAAGGGATTGTGAATCCTCTGCTCCTACCCACTCTTCAAAGCTATTATTATCACTGTCCGGCTTGGAGTAATGGGATGTAATGGCACTGCATTTCATCTAAGCTCATGCCGAAGTTGCACTTTATCTCTACAGATTGACCCTGTGATGTATTGCTCTCTGCTTCGGTTATGACTCTCCTAATCTCGTTTGTGATTCTTTCGGTTATTTGCTCTGGAGTTGCAAATGGGTTAGGAAGAGTAGCTCCTGTATTACCAGCTGTAGCAGCACCACTTGCTGTTATGTATCCTATTGTTGGGGACTTCCTAAAATCATCTGTAACGGTAGAGATGATTAGATTCTCTGATGCCCTTATAGCACTTCTCTCTCCTACAATTCTGTAAGTTGTATCAAAGCTTCCAACACTAGAGGAGCTACCAGACAGGGTATATGAGTTGGAACCGTGCTTGATTATATGAATAGTAGATTGTTGCGCTACTGCTGATTGTGGTATCGTTGTTAGGGCTGTTGCTGCAATTACCATCGCTGTTATTAGAGCTAAGACGTTTACTCTTATTACAATCATTCCAAATTACCATGCTTGTAATACATTTAAGCATACGGTCCAAATATTCGGAACTTATTTAAGCAAAAAACTCAAAGAGGATGATTTTGGCTATCGGCGCTCAATAACGCTAAAGATAGATAGTTGTCATTACAGATTGCTGAGGTCGTGGGTTCAAATCTACCACCCGGTCCATTTCTTACTGTGAGAGAACTACGGCATTGAATTGAGCTTGTTTTGGGAAGTTGGACAAAACCCATGGCAATACACTGCAGTCGCCCAACATCAACAACATTCTCCCCTTGTACGCCCAGCCAGCCGCAGTTATATTATTAATTGTCATTATTATCTCTCTTTGCAGCATGGTTGCTAACCAACAACTATTTTTCACTGTAACTAATCATGCCTCGCAAAAAATTGCATTACTTTTGAGCTAAAGATGTTACCTGACTTGAAATCGTCGTGACTTACATCAGGGATAACAATCTCCTCCGTATTTGGCATATTATCTGAAAGTATATCTACTATTCTAAGGAAGTACTTGGGACTGAGTTCTCCCTTTACTAGAAGCGTCGGGATTGTTGTTATCTGTTTCACATCTTCAGTCGTAAAGGGTGTAGACATTGAAGATTGTAATTCACTTTCAAGCGTTTCTGCGTTATCTATTAGGAACTGCTTGCCTTCCTGTGGAAGTTGATCAAAAAAGTTCTCTACTTCCATGATTGCATCTATTGCAATTTGCGTTGCTTTTTTAAAATCTCCTCTCTTCGAGGCGTCTTGAGTGGGGCTTTGAACATGTGTTCTGAATCGCTGAAGTAATTCGATATCTTCTTTAATAGGACTCTTTGCTAGGAATGAAAGTATTGGAGGTTCATTAAGCACCATTGTCTTAACTAATTCTGGATCCTTTGATGCACAGTATAATGCTATATAGGCGCCATAAGAAGCACCCACTAAGTGTGCTGGTGCGATATCTAATTTTCTTATCAGCTCAGCCAAATCTTTAGCATTATCTTCAATGGTATTATCCTGAGCAACATTGCTGATCCATTTGTTGGGATAAGCAAGTCTTCTACTGTATGAGATGGCACGGTATTTTTTTGAAAAAGAGTCTACTTGAAACTGCCAACATCGATAATCATCAAGTCCGCCATGAATAAAGATGACTGTCTGCTGACCATCTCCTTGCTCTATATAATGTAACTGCCGTCCATTTATTTCGATATTCTTGAGATTATTAGGCATTGAAATGGTGCACTCTCCCCTCTATTTGAGGAGAACATCAAAAATAGCTGTATAAAAGGAATTAGGGTATCAAGTCTACTGGAATGTCTTAATCCCGTGGCATTGTTCTGAGGTAGTGGGTTCAAATAATCCCACCCGGTCCATTTTTATCTATGAGGGGATTACGGTTCTAAATTGAGCTTATTTTAGCAAGTTGTCGGACAAAATCCACCAGCAAAATAAGAGCGAAGCAGATTATTTCTGAATTGCCTATCACTGTCCAAAATTGTATCGTGGTTAAGGAGGCTTAATGAATGATATCAGCATCTATTAATCCTCATAAATACAATTGTGACCATGCAAAATCATGGTCGACCAAATGTCATCAGCAGAACCAGGAACCGTAAGAGAATATCATGATCTTGCAATATCTTCAGACGAGTTAAGGTCAAAGCTGTCTTCAAGGGATGAACCAATCATGATCTTTGACATTGGCGATGAAAACCGCCACAAAAGAGAACATATTCCTGGCTCGAGATTCATGGTTTGCGATGACATAACAATAAGCACAATGCTTCCAAAGATGCCAAAAGGAATTGACATTGTCTTTGTTGGAGAAGACGAAAATTACACTAAGGAAATGGCTCAGATGGCAAGGGACAAATCAGGATTGCAAACTAGGTACCTCCAAGGTGGTCTTGCTGCATGGAAGTGGGAAAAGACTGCGGAACTTGATCCAAGAATTACACCTAATGACCTCAAGCGCGCCTTGGATGAAGGCAAGCTTAATAGGGATATCTTCTTGCTGGATGTAAGAGAACCAGACGAGTTCAGGAACTGGAACATTGATGGTAGTGAAAATATTGCTCTTGGACAAGTCCCACATTATCTAGACAAGATCCCAAAAGATAAGGAAGTCGTCACTATCTGCCCAGCTGGAAATAGGTCTGGAATGGTCACACTGATGATTCAGCGACTTGGTTACAATGTCAAGACTTTGGAAGACGGACTGACAGGATGGTCTGCTGCCTATGAGCGTGTTGCTCATATTTTTGAAGTATGGCAGGATAAAAGGGTCAAGGTTGTCCAGCTACGAAGGATTGGGAAAGGCTGCTTGTCCTACATTGTCGAATCTAGCTATGAAGCAGCTGTCATTGATCCACTGCTGCCTATAGAAGACTATCTGACAATTGCAGAGGGAGAAATGAATGCAAAAATCACAAAGGTCATGGACACTCACCTGCATGCTGACCATGTGTCAGGCGCAAAAGAGCTTGCTGAAAAGAGTAAAGCACAACTCTACCTTAGCCCCTATGAAAACTACAAGGAGATTGGTAGCTTTAGCAGATTAAATGACGGAGATGTTATTAGGATTGGCTCAGTTCTTCTGCAGGTCATTTATACACCAGGACATACTCAAGGAAGTGTTTCGCTTTGTCTTGGAAACAAGCTACTTTTTACAGGCGACACTTTGTTTGTCAACAACATTGGAAGACCTGACCTGAAAGAACAGACAGAAAAATTAGCCTTGAAGCTTCATGCTTCAATCAAAGACAGAATTTTCAGGCTGCCAGACGAAACAATTATCCTACCTGCGCATCATGACAGACCAGTCGAGGCTAACACATTCATCGAAGCGCAATTAGGAGATGTCAAGAGCCAGCATAATCTGCAGCAGATATTTGGACTGCAAAAAGATCCATTTGTTCAGAGGATGAAATCGATCACAATGCCAACTCCTCCAAGCTATAAAGAGATAATGTTAATGAATGATGGAGAGAAGGAAAAACCCTCACTGAAGGAAATACACCAGCTTGAAATGGGTCCCAACAGGTGTTCAGCTTAGGAAAAATGAGTTCTCATTGCCTTTTTCAATTTATTTCTCTATCATATGTGTACATACAGAGATTCTAAAGTTATTAACATTACAAAGGCTTAGATCATCGTAGAGGTAGGCACTATTACTCTCGATGAGAGGCTATGACTAACGGCAAACCCTCTGTAAGTCGAGAATAGTTGTGTGGGGACTGGGTGGGAGTTGAACAAGCTTGTTTCTATTCACAGCTGATAGAACTAGAATAGTGTGCTGAGGTCATGAGTTCAAATCCCATCCCCGGTCCCTCTTTATCAACCTAGTAAAAAAGGGTATTGAACTGAATTCGATTTTAACAAATGTCGGACAAATCCAGTAGCAATGCCAATAGAGCTTTATTTCACATTACAAGGTGACCTGCGTACCAATCAAGCTTTGCAGGAAGCATTACGAGATATCTCTACTGTAGCTTCATCTATTTCTTGAGTTCAACGACTACTGAACTAACATCTTCTGTTCCAGTATTTTCTACAGCGTGTGAGACACCATCGAGCCATACTGCCTGACCACGTTTAAGGTTGGTATCCTCGCTTTTTCCATTTGGGAACGTAAACTTGAGTCGTTGGTCATTCAAGCAAATTGCTACACTTCTAGGATGAGAATGCATCTCAGATTTTGCACCCTGTTTAATTCGGACTTCAAGGACTCGTACTTGGTCATTTTCTAGCAAGACCTTATAACTATCTGGTGCCACTTTAACCGCATCATCATGATGTGTCATAGGCTTTCCTGTATCTGGGTAAAACTTAAGCATTGCTGCGGTCGTAGGTTCAAATCTACCACCCGGTCCATTTCTTCCTATTATAGAACTACGGCATTGAATTGAGCTCATTTTTAGAAGTTGTCAGACAAATTCAACAGCAATGCTGTATCCTCCTGCCTGTCGACACCTTTGTGGACAAAACTTAATTTGTAACTTCTTGTCGACAAACAGCCCTTTATGTCGGAAACCCCAAAAAGCGCGTCTACAACGCTGCAGTACAGATTAGTCGCGCACCGCCTGCATCTCCACACTTGTCAATCTGCAAACCTTCCAAACTAGAAGATGGCTGCATATAATAGCTGAACCTTAGAAGTCCTTGACAATGGAATGGATAATAACAAGAACACTGATACGTCCTCTGTCGACAAAAATGAACGTGTAGTCATAAGTAATGGCATAAGCCAAGTCGATAGCAGAAAAGTGCCTCCTTATGTCACCAAACGAGCTCCAAGAAAGCGTATGAAACATAGCAAAGATATACGAGGAGGATCCTCCACGCACCTACCTACAGCCATAATTATACGGCAAACCTATGTCGCCATCAAGTTTTCTCAGAATAGCACAAACCCATAAACCGTATGAACAGTACTTATCTTTTTAAGTAGAGTTTGCTACTATCAATATATGACAAGCATTTCTTCGTCAAATGACACCACAAAGGCATCATCATCAACAACAATGAGTGCAGAGCAGATCGCTCAAACTATCAAAGACATAGCCAGGAGAATTAGGGAACAGTCAGCTAGGATGAAGGAGACTGTGAAAGTCATCCGAGAGAGCGGTGCCATAGAAGAGTTAACAGATGCAGTCAGAGAAGCAACAATATCAGCACGTGATACTTCAAAGGAGATCAGCGATACAGCAAGAGAGCTGAAAGAGCGTGGTGTGATTAGGGACACTGCTACTGCTGTTGACGATTCTGTAAGAAGTGCAAGAGAAACTGCGCAGACTATGGCTGCCCTATCAGAAGATGCAAGACAGGCAGCCCCTGAAACTGCTGCAGCAATTGCAAAAGCATCGGGAACAGCAAAGGAACGTGCTCAAGTT
>JBKPEN010000280.1:0-5727 GCA_046728425.1 Thermoproteota archaeon | reverse complement strand
TTGGATTTGCTGTAATAGTGCGCCGCTCTAGCTCAGCATGGTAGAGCAAATTCGCTGCGCGATATTGTGCTCCGAAGCTTAACTGGCTGTTAACCAGTGGGTCGTCAGTTCGAGTCTGACGAGCGGCGTCATAATTATAATTATAATTATTACTTCGGAATCTGTCATACATTTAGCCTATAAACTTCGGGATAGCTGAAGCTTGAATGCAATATGTTTCTAAACTCGATTTTTGAAATATTCTCATATAGAAATAATATCCAGTGCAATCGCGTCGGCAAGTAAATCAAGGTGACGGCTTGCGACGACATAACCATTCTTGATATCACCTGAACCAAGCCAGCGATTCGAGGAACTAAAGAGCCTCTCTTTTTTTATCCTCTTTTCAATTCCCTCTACATCTAGCTCCTTCTCTTCAACCTCTTCAGTATCGTTGTATTTGATAGTCAAAAGAACCTTCTGGACAAGCACCCTCTGCCCAAAGCGCTGAGAAAAATCGCGGGCGTTTTCGTCAATTTGAAGAACTTTCATTTTAATCTGCAGTCTGTTGAGAGCATCACGGCTTGTAAGCAGCCTCTCGTCAACGAACCGATCATAACTCATATGTTTCATCCAATGGTTTATTCGCTAGTGTATATTAATGTCAACCCTTGACTGGTTCGAAAACATAATAGGGAGTCCCATCAGGCCTCACACCACATCTGACCATTTTCACTTTCAAGCCCTCTCTCAATTTAATCGTGTCAAACGATCCAATGAGTTTGATTCCTGACATTTCGACAAGGCCATAGCAACCTTCCATGCCTTTGAGATATGACCGTGTGAAATGTAGCAAAGTTCCCCTTGTATCAATAATTTTAAGGGATGTTTTTGAAAGACATTCGGGGCAATATTTTGACGGTGGCCATACCTTAGCATTGCAGGATGTACAGACGGGCAGCCGAAATTCGCCCTTATTCAACTTTTCAATGAACTCTTGCAAGAGGTCATTACACACCCATGACAATTATTGACGCTGAAGAGCCGGCTGCGGCTAGATTATGCACAAGCCCTGTCTTGCAGTTCTTTACTTGCCTGTCTCCTGCTTTCCCAGCAAGCTGAGAAGCGATCTCGGCAACTTGTGCCACGCCAGTCGCTCCAACAGGATGGCCGCATCCAATTAATCCCCCTCTGGGGCTTATCGCTATTTGCTCTTGGTCTACAAATTTTCCTCCTTCGCCCTTCTTTGCAAACCCAAGATCTTCATATGCTAAGATTTCAAGAATTGTAAATGCGTCATGCAGTTCTGCTACATCTATTTGCGACAGCTTTGTATGCGACATTTCAAAAGCTGTACGAGCGGCTCGCTTGGCTGCCTCAATTGTTGTTAGGTCAGATGTTGCTTTTGCAAAGCTAGCGGAGGTTGTTTGTTGACCAATTCCTTTTATGAAGACAGCGTTGTCGAGTCTGCGTGCTTTTTCTTCGCCAACGAGTAGTATTGCAGATGCACCCTCGCATGGGGCAGAACAGTCGAGTAGCTTGATAGGAGGAGCTATCTTTTTTGAATTGATCACGTCTTTTAATGCAATTTCCTTTCTAAAAAGGGCCAGAGGATTCTTGGTGGCATTTTTATGGTTCTTAACAGAAACCATAGCCATCTGTTCTTCAGTTGTGCCATATTTCTTCATATGGGCTTTAGCAAACATTGCAGCCCAGTGTATTGGAAACATGAAAGATCCTCTAGTGACGTCCCATAACAACCTGTTACCAGGGCTATTTACCTTTTCTGCGCCAACAACAAGTACCGTATTGCATAAGCCTGATGCAATAATTGCAAAAGCAGAAGCCACAGCGTTCGTGCCGGAATTGCATAGATTGTCTACGCGATATGAAATTCTTGGATGTATACCAAGCATTTCAGATATTATCGCAGAACTGTATTGGTCAGTCGCACAACTAGAAAACAAGACAGCATCAATTTCCTTTTTAGGAATACCGCTCTGCCTTAACAACTGTATGGAAGGCTCGCAAGCCAGCTCAAATAAAGACAGCTTTGAGCCTTTGGTAAATGTTGATGTTGCCCACGAGCACACTGCTACGTTGCGCATATTAGAAGGTTGATAGCATCTCCTTAAACGACGTTTCTGACTCGCCGATGGGGTTAAACTGGAGAATAGGTAGAGTGATTCCTGTTGAGAGGAATCTTAAAAGCGATTCTCTACAGTCCTCGCCACTACCGCAAATTACGAGTGAGCTAAGCATTCTATCAGAAACAAATTTCGCTGCATTGCCCGTACCTGTTTTTCTATACTCTGTATTTATCTCCTCAACTTCAGTCTTGAAACCATTCTCTGCAAGAAACCTGCTATAGTACTTTCCAACTGCAATATAAAACGCGAGGGTTCTCGCTGCTCGATTTCGGGCTTTTGCCGGCTCTTTATTCGATACCGCGCATATAAACGAGCAAGCAATTTCAAAATCTTTTCCTTTAGTAGTCTGCTTTAATCCACCTGCTGTCCTTTTCAATTCCTCAAATGGCCTCAAATACAATAATATACCGTCTGCTAGGTCAGATACTATAGAAACCATCTTTTTATTAACAGCGGCAGCAAAGATTGGGATATGCGTCCTCTGCGGCTGGTGCAATAATTTGAAATCCTTTATTTTAAAAAATTCTCCATCATAATTTACCTTTTCTCCCCTATTTATGAGTCTTAAACAATGAATGTACTCTTTCATACGGCTAGTAGGCTTTTTGAACTGTAGACCATGCCAGTTTTCAACAATAGCTGAGGTACTTGCTCCAAGACCGATAATTGTCCTATTATTTGAGAGCATGTCAAGAGTGGTGGCTCCCATTGCTATAGTTGCCGGCGTCCTTGAATAAATGTTAACAATCGACGTCCCAAGTCGTACATTTTTAGTTATCTGAGAAACAGCCCCAATTGTTGAAAATGACTCTCGTCCCCAAGATTCGGGGAACCATAACGAATCAACATTTGTTTGTTGATCAGCCAGCTTGGCGCACAGAAGGATATCGTGTATGGACACTAGTGGACCAAGACTATATCCCACCTTTTTCACAGTCATAGTTTTTTTGCTTCCTTCATCTCTTTCGATGTCTCGTCGATATCCTTGTGAGAATCAATTGAATGCCAGAAAACATCTTTGTATCTCACAGCCTCAAGTGTTCCTCGTTTTGCTAGTGTGGGCAGAGCAGTAACTTCAATGTTACCTTCTGTGGGTATATATCTAAAAACCTCTTGAGTGAAGCGATACAAGCCAGCGTTTATCCAGGTGTCAGGAATTTCTGGCTTTTCAGTGAATCCTCTAACTCTTGAATTCACGTCAATTTCAACTACTCCAAATGGGCTACGAAGAGGAACAACTGCAAGGACATTTGAGTTTCCAACATTTAACCTGTTGGGGTCAAGCTCTGTGATAATATCTCCATTTAATACAAAAAATGAATCTTGGTTAGCTAAAAGCGCCTTTGCATTCAATAATGCGCCGCCCGTTCCCAGTGCCTTTTCCTCGATTGAGTAGTCGATCCGGGAATCAAATTTAGCGCCATTGCCAATATGGTCAATTATCTGCTCCTTCTTATATCCCACGCACATGACAAAATCTTTTATGCCAAATTTTCGAAGCCATCTTATCTGCCATTCGATAATTGGAACATTTAAGACCTCTATCATGGGCTTAGGTCTCGTGTCGGTAAGAGGTTTTAGCCGTTTTCCTAAACCGCCAGCAAGAATTACTGTCTTCATAACACCAGTAAAGCTCGCCCCGATTGTATAAAATGTTACTTACTGGGTAGTAGGCAAATTTGCTCCAGATGATCTTCTTTCATGGGTTGTAAAGGCCACAGGCAAGACCGAGTAGGCCACTATATTTGACAACTTTAGTAGCCATTAGACTTTAGCTTTAAAATCAACCATGCACGAAGTGGGGAATGATGCACTTTTCATTTCTGAGCCGGTTCTTTTCTCCTTGTAGCAAGTACTTTTCTATCTGCTACAAGCTTCCATATTCCGAGCCCCACCAGTATGCCCCCCATTGCTATTGTAGAGCCGATCGTCCGCATTGCGCCTGAGGAATCATCAGATGCGAGTGCTCCCTGTGCAACAAGGGCAATCATACCTGCAATGATGAGGCCCCCGTTAATGAACAAGAGTGCGGAAACGGTTGGGGCATACTCCTTGCGAGCGATAACGAATGCAATTATTGACATCACTACTGCAGTCCCCCCAAAGGCCCCACCTCTAACCGCCTCGTTAAAAGGTAAGAAGCCCTCTCTGTCTTGAGAGGATGCAGCAACTGCAACATCGGCTCCGTAGATTATCAGGAGTATGAGAGAGGCAATAAGGAGACCCGTGGCTATCCTCTTACTCATATATAGATACTTTGTATAATAGAGATTTAATAAACGTAGCTTGCATGCATTATCTGTGAGTGCAGATATCAAAGACATCCTATATTCCAGCATAGATAAAATTGGCAAAGAAAAAATCCGACTGGAAGTCATTAGCGAGATTGAAATGGCTGAAAGATGCTGTAATGAGATTCTCGAAGAATGTAAAAATAGGATGGGGAATGAATTGGATGGCGAATTGCTTGGAGATTTGTGTGAAGCATTGTTACATTTCATGCTGACTATTTCGCTACTTCCTTCTGAAAGAAAGGTCCATTGGAAAGGCTCAGAATTGGATTTAGTTATTCCTTCACTAAAAATGCTGAGCAAACGCCCGGAAAAAGCTCTAGTCATCCAAATAATAAAAAGTGATTCAGAGCTCACAAAGATAAAGCATGCCGAGTCCGTGCAGCCTCACGAAGCAAATATTTGGATCGTATCAGCTAGGCTACTAGGTGGAGATCATAAAAATTATTATATTAACTCAAAAGATTTTCCCTACTCGAGGATCATTTCAGATATCAATGCGTTCCTCGCTAGCAATGGACATCGTGGACTCAAACTCCTACACGGACAATAATTTATCGAGGTCCAAACCCTGTTCTAGCACCTTACCAACAGTGGCATAATTTTCCACTCGTAAGAGAGGAATTACAGCTAACACTTTGAAATTTGTAAGCCTCTCAATAACTTCTGCTGACTTTTTCTCTACTATATTAGGCTTCTTAGGCATTTTATTCAAAATTATTCCTGCAATTTTGAGTCCAAATTTTTTACAGGCCATTACGGTGAGTAAAGTGTGGTTAAGGGTACCAAGTTTAGCTGTAGTGATAATAACTACAGGCAAGTCTACCTGCTTTATAAAACCTGCAACAGATTCATTTTCAGTCAACGGAACCATGATGCCTCCAATACCTTCGGCAATTAGAAATTCGTGTTTTCTTCCAAGCTTTTTCAAGTGGCGCACGGCCATTTTGGTATCGACCGGTGCACCGTACTTTAGCTCCGAAGCTACCAGGGGTGAAGCTGCTATCGAGTAGAAAAAAGGATTGAGACTAGAATCAGGATCATTTACCCCAGAGGCCTTTGCAAGTATTGCGGTGTCCTGAGACCGGAATTTTTTTGAATAAACTTTGTTTCCAGTTGCAAAAGGCTTCATGACGCCAACGTCTATTTCTTGCTTTCTCAGAGCCCAGGCCAGCCCTGCAGCCACTGCTGTCTTGCCCACTCCTGTACTTGTCCCTGTTATGAAGATACCATGCATGGAAATATTATTAGAGCTGCAGATGAAACAAGCATTTAACTGAATTGAACCTGACAAATGCCGACAAAGA
>JBKPEN010000278.1:0-1216 GCA_046728425.1 Thermoproteota archaeon | reverse complement strand
ATGCTATATTCTCTCCATTAAAGTTTATGTTATTACCTTACCTTGTTTTTTATCATCTTCAGACTTTTATAGCCATTCTGGTTTCGAAGAACCACGTGGAACGAGTACCGTTCGAAATGAGCCAGGCGTTTTAGACATCACTACTTGTTCGGTCATCCCTTGATACAGCCCTAAGGGTGTTTCATCTGTAAACAGGTCTGGAGCAACATAGGTGTGTTCATCCGACGAACCGGCTGTTGCATTCGCATATTTTTTGTCAAATAGGCCGAGTGAAAATAGCCACAGAGTAACTCCTACGAGAGATACGACTACGCGGTAGCTTCCGCCCTCAACTGCACGTCTGCGAAGCGCTGACATGATGCCAACGGAGGCAAACCAACCCACTATGTAGTCACATACGATTTGGATTGGAGGCAGTCGTGGGTTTTCAGGTGTACCTTCTAATGCGAATACCCCCGTAATTGCTCCTGCAACCTCGTCATATCCAGTCCGATTCGACCATGGACCAGTCTCGCCACAGAGCGTGACTTTTGCGTGGATCAGCCCCGGATGCTTTGAGCATAACTCATGTGCTGTTAGTCCATAACGCTCCTGATATCCTGGGCGTCGATTCGAAAAGAATACGTCAGCATCATTCAGCAACAATTGATTGAATTTTTCTAGATCTGCCTTTTCATGTAAATCAAGGATGCTTGACCTCATACCAACATGGGATGTCCAGTAGAATTTATCAAATTCCCAGTCGAGTGGCTGCCAGATGTTTAGGACATCTGCTCCAAAAAAGGCCAGATCTCTACCGATACCTGATCCTGCAATAACATGGCCCATCCCGAGTGCTCGCAGCCCGTCCAGAGGAGTCTTACCCCCACGCTTGAAGGGTACCGGATCGCTCTCGCCTATCTTCTCAACCCTGATCAGAGGCTCTCTTGAGAGTACCTCTGTATATTGAAGTTCTTCCATAAATTCTTCAGTAGTACGAAGCATCCAAAATGGCAGACCTACTTCCGCAGCGGCGGTCTCTAGTTCAATAGCACGCCACTGCAACATTGCATTTTGAACGGCACTTACGCTATCGTCACATCTGAGCAAGGTGGTTGCACGAGCTCGGTTTCGGGGATAGATGTTGGCAGGCATTACCCAACGTCCATCACGTGTCTTATTCCACAAAGTCATAGGAGGATAATGAATGAAAGGATTTTCCGGATCGGAGGCAAAT
>JBKPEN010000079.1:0-2754 GCA_046728425.1 Thermoproteota archaeon | reverse complement strand
ACTGAAGAAGTGCAACTACATTCTGGATGAACTAGAAAGTCAGCATTTTTAAAGCTTGCAAGCATCTTGTTAATATCCTCCGCCTTGATACCAGCATGAACATGGCATTCGCCAGGCCAAATGTACATGTTCTCTCTCTTGGTTATCTCTGCGACGTAAGAACCTAGGAATAGGTCAGGCAAAAACAATACTTCTTTGTCTTTAGGGATGCTATTTACTACCTTCACTGCATTTGAGGATGTGCAACAATAGTCAGACATTGCCTTTATTTCTGCAGTTGTATTGACATAACTTACGACCAACGCATCGGGGTGCTCTGCCTTCCAAGCTTGCAACTCCTGAGCATTAATTGTGGAAGCAAGCGAACATCCGGCTTCAAGGTCCGGTATGAGGACTTTTTTATCTGGACACAGGATCGAGGCTGTCTCTGCCATAAAGTGAACTCCACAGAATAAAATTATGTCAGATTCCGTAGCGGCTGCCTTTTTTGACAATGCAAGTGAGTCGCCTATAAAGTCAGCTACGTCTTGCACTTCTGGAAGCTGGTAATTGTGCGCCAAAACCAGAGCATCTCTTTGTTTCTTTAATTCAAAGACACGATGCTTGTAGTCTAGGTCTAACATTGTCATGTCAGTTGATAAACATGAGATATTGGGGGCCGTCTACATTTAAAGTAGTATAGTGGAGGACATCGCTGCCCTGAAAATTGAATTTAAAGGCAATACTTGCCACCATCTCGGGTGATTATAGAAGGATTGCGCGATACTAGATTTAGTGCAGGGCTATCAGGCATACAAATATAAGTATTAATTAATAATTGCCCAATAGAATAAATGCCAACGCACGGATCGCTTACGAAAGCAGGAAAAGTAAGAGGTCAGACCCCGAAGATTCAAGGAAAGCCGCGATTACGGCCCATTGCTAGACTTCGCAACAAAGGAAATTTTATCAAGCGGTTTGAAAAGAAGAGACTTCCAGGCCAAAAGAAACCAGAGCGACGCGGAAGCAGAAGGTAAAAATGCCCTCTTGGATATCATATCTGTTTAGTCATCCTTGATGCCAAAGAAAAATATTGGCCTGGTAGGTTGCGGAACTATCGGAACACATCTAGCTATGGCCATAGAATCTCGCACCATAGCTAACGCTTCGCTTACGGGAATTTTCGACATTATCGAAAACAATGCAAACATTCTAAAGTCAAAGCTGAGTAGTAATAATCCGAAAGTTTATAGTAATTTTGACAGCCTCGTTGACTCCGAAGCAGACATCATAGTAGAGGCCGCCTCGCAGGAAGCTGTCAGAAAATTTGGCAAGCAGATACTCGAGGCTAACAAAGACCTAATGATAATGAGCGTGGGTGCCCTCGCGAATACAATCTTTTTGACGGAATTGCTAGACCTCGACCCTGTAAGGAAAGGCCACAGCAAGATCTATGTGCCAACAGGAGCAATAGCTGGCATAGACGCGATACGCAGCGTTAGGCATCTCCTGGATTCTATTACACTTACAACCACGAAAAGTCCAAGGGCGCTTGCTGGTGCCCCCTTTTTTGCAACAGGTGGGGTAAACCTTGATATGATAACCAAGATCACAGAGATCTATGACGGCTCAGCTTCAGAGGCTGTCAAGTTGTTTCCTGCAAATGTCAATGTTGCTGCAGTGCTGAGTCTTGCTGGCCTAGGTGCTGACAAAACCAAGGTCAGAGTGCTAGTAGATCCTCATGCTACTACTAACCAGCATGAAATTGTGGCAACCGGTAGATTTGGTGATATCAAAATAACTGTCAATAATGTGCCGGCTCCAGGAAACCCTAAGACCAGTTTTCTTGCGGTCCTTTCAGCAATAGAATGCCTTCGTTCGATATGTGACGATGTCATAAGGATAGGTTCATAGTAGTTATTCTCTTCTTAGTTTATATTGGGTTTACGATTGACAAATCCCAAACATGAGCTATGGAGGAAGAAACGATAGCTTCGGTCCGAAGCCTGTAGAAACAGGTAAAGAATACGACGTACAGATAACTGAAATAAGCCGCAAAGGCGACGGGATTGCAAGAATACAAGGATTTGTTATCTTTGTAAAGGGAGGAAAGGTAGGTCAGAACGCGAAGATCCGGATTAGCCAAATCGGACCAAGGTTCGCCACGGCGGAAATTATCGACGGCTCAACTGCTTCACCAAACGAACCAACAAGTTAAGTTACTGCGCTCTGACACACGTACGCAGTGACACTTTTTTTCTTATCATTATGATTCCTCTCTTTGAACATCTATTTTTTCTACTCTACGAGCCTTCTTTATGTTTGCCCGTTCTAGTGTTCTAATTAGTGCGTGTAATATGTGCAATACAAGCATCACAAGCCAGTGGATGAAAGATTCCTTTTGTTTTTGCCGCTTGTACTCCCGGTACCTCTTCGCTGCAACTGCTGAATATTCTATCATGCCAAATTAATTCGTCTGCCTTCATGATATAAGGCTTAACCCACCCAAAGAAATTTAGGTTATTTTGTTGAAAGATCAACTGCTGATATTGATGCACAACAACATAATTGCCATTGTAGCAATTTCGTTTGCAACAGTGGGGGGATTGTGGGCCATAGGCAAGCTAATGAATCCTGAGGCAAACGTTGATCTACCCGTCGAGGATATTCTCCTCATAGCGCAGAGAAGCACGTTTAACGATACCAACCCGGACGTTTACGTCACCGTGAATGTTCCAGCAAAGCTTGTTGTGCAAAACAACGATGCAGTAACCC
>JBKPEN010000174.1:0-5405 GCA_046728425.1 Thermoproteota archaeon | reverse complement strand
GGACCTTTCAAAGACCATTGCGGAATATGTCGACCTCCAGATCCCTGAATCAAAACCTATAGTAGGCGATAGTGCATACAAGCACAAAGCCGGCACCCACCTCGCTGCGATATTGCGTAATCCCTCCGCCTACGAGATCATTGAACCGAGGATGGTTGGCAACAGGCGAAAGATTGTCTTTGGTGAGCTTGCAGGCAAGAACGGTGCCGCCTACCTTTTATCCTTACTTGGCCTTAAAACAGGCAAGGAGGAAGCTGAAACTCTAGCTTATGGCCTAAAAGAGCTAAGGATGGGTGACATACTCGAGCTATACCTTGACGATAGACTGGAGAGAAAGATACTTAATGATGCTGCCGTAAAATTAAGTCCAGCAAAGGAGTAAATTAAGAGACATGGTAAAGTGTCCAGAATGTGATGCGGAGGTAAAGATACCTTCTGACTCAATAGAGGGAGAGATCGTAACCTGCCCCGATTGCGGTGCAAGCTATGAGCTTGTCAAGTCGTCGGATGGCCTTGGTATAAAACCGGCTCAAGTTGTCGGTGAGGACTGGGGCCAGTGAGACAAGAAGAAGAACAACAAAAACTACCCAATCAGACAACATTGTCGTCGTCGTCAAATCTTTTTTCAGATAAATCGCTCATCATCCTATACGATAGCATCAGATGGGAGGAGAAAGCTCTGTACGAAGCCGCCATAAAGAAAGGCATCAAGGTCGAGAACGTAAACTGCAAGAACCTCATGATTAACCTGAACGATAAGAATTCAAAATACAGGGGCCAGGTGGTACTTCAACGGAGCGTCAGCTACTTCAAAAATGTACATTCTACTGCAGCGCTTCAAGGCCTCGGCGCCCACGTCATAAACCCTTTGCACACAGCAATAATGTGTGGCAATAAAATGTATGCTCATATGGAGCTTGAAAAGGCTGGGGTCAAGACACCAAAGGCGGTGGCAGCATTTTCAGAGGACTCTGCAATCGCAATGCTTGATAAGATCGGCTATCCTGCTGTGATCAAGCCTACAGTGGGCAGTTGGGGCAGACTGATCGCACTCTTACGCGATAAGGATGCAGCAAGAGCCGTAATAGAGGACAGAGAACATATGTTTCCACTGTATCAAATATACTATTTTGAAGAATTTGTCAAGCGTCCACCCCGTGACATCCGAGCGATAGTAATAGGCGATAGAGTAGTGGCTGCGATATATCGTTATTCGGGAGAAGGAGAGTGGAAGACCAATATGGCACTAGGTGGCAATGCCGAAAAGTGCCCTGTGACAAATGAGCTTGAAGATATTTGCCTTAAGGCTACAAATGCAGTGAATGGCCATATAGTTGGTGTCGACTTGATGGAGAGCAATAGCGAGGGCCTGCTCGTACACGAAGTCAATAATACTACTGAATTTAAAAATACCGTCCGGGTTACAGGAATTGATATTGCAGGACCGATGATCGATTACGCACTTGGGCAAGGAAGGTAGTTAGCAATTGGTATCGCCAAGTTATGCTATAGAACTGTTAAGAGAAGCACTGGAGCTTTATACTCCATCTAGATCAGAGGCGGCACTTGCCAACATGATAAAGGACAGATGTGTCAACGAGCTTGGCTTTGAGCAGGTTAATATCGATAACGTTGGCAACATTATTGCTACTAAAGGATCCGGCGAGCCCTGTATCTTGCTGTGCGGTCATATGGACACCGTTCCTGGGCAAGTGCCAGTGAGGATAGAGGATGGCTATATTTACGGCCGTGGCGCTTCTGATGCAAAATCTCCACTGATAGCGATGCTCTTGGCAGCATCTGAATTTCCAAAACAGAGTGGCACGGTCATCTTTGCAGGAGTGGTAGACGAAGAAGGCAACGCTACGGGCATTAAGCAGTTGGTCAAAAGCAAAATAGGAGTCCATTATGCAGTCTTTGGCGAACCTTCTGGAGTTGACAACATCACTGTAGCGTACAAAGGCAGGCTTGCCTTACGGCTGACATGCGATGTAGGCGAGAGCGCACATGCAAGTGCACCTTGGCTTGCCAAGAACTCTATTGAGGAAATGTACGATTTTTGGAATGAGATCAAGACAGAGATAGGTCGTGTAGGCACTGCTGAGAATAGCGCCAAATCAATAAGCTGTAGTCTAACAGAGATAACAGGAGGCTCAAGCCACAACGTGACGCCCCAAAAGTGCAAGGTAACAATAGACATTCGAGTTCCCATCATAACAACCTGTGGCAACGTGCTCCGCATTATAGATGATGTTATTACAAAAGTTTCAGCAAAAAAGGGGATCAAGGCAACCTATAGGGTAGAGGACAAGACAGAGCCCTTTGAAGCCGATCACACGTCCCCGATTGTCAGAGCACTTCTCCTCGCAGTCCTAGATGTGCGCAGCAAACGACCTCTGCTTTTGCGCAAGACAGGCACAGGTGATATGAACGTACTTGGACACAGCTTTAAAATACCTGTTATCACATATGGACCAGGTTATGCCCATGCGTCACATACCGCTGGGGAACGGGTGAATGTTGATGAGTATGTGGCAAGCATTGAAGTGTATAAAAGAGCTCTTTTTCACCTTTCGCGTCTACATCATCTGAAGAAGAAGGAGAAAAAAATAAAGGAGTAATAATATAGCCGACGACTGTCTCCCTGCTCCATATGCTATGGTTTGTCGGAACTGGCATCAATGGATACCGTGGGTTGAGTATTGCCGCATTAGATGTCCTAAGAAAGTGCGACATTGTCTATATAGAAAGGTTCACAAGCTCGCTTTCTGAAGTCGACATACAGGGACTCAACTCTTTGCTTCAAATGCAGACCAAACCTGTGAAACGGTGGTTTGTAGAAGATGGCAGGGAGATTTTAGAAGCGGCCAGAACCAAAGACGTAGCTCTTGTAACTTACGGCGATCCTCTTATTGCCACGACTCATAGTGAGCTTCGCTTAAGAGCTGTTAAAAACTCAATCAAGAGTGCAATTCTCCATTCCGCCTCAGGCATTGCATCCATAATTGGCGAGAGTGGGCTGCACGTTTACAAGTTTGGCAGGATGGTTACAATGATGTCTGAGCTTCCCTCGGCGGTCTCTGTCTATAACACCATTTTTCAAAATCTGCTTGCTGGAAGCCACACGCTGATTTTGACAGAGTACAGTCATAATGATGAAAGCAAAGAGCCGTTCTTTCTTGAACCATCTTCTGTGTTTAAAATGTTGCTAGATGCGGAACGAACTCATAAGCGCGAGATCTTTTCCGACGACACCTTTGCAGTTGTCGCCTCAAGAGTAGGCATGCAAGATCAAAAGATCGCATCAGGGAAAGTCAAGTCGCTCGTGAGGCTGGAGTTTGGCATTGGTCCGCACTCCGTAATCGTCACAGGTGCACTGCACTTCACTGAGATAGAGGCACTTGCTTCTGTTACTGAAAACTTTGATGAGCCAACGGACAATTCTCAAAGCGTGAATAGAATTGAAGCTCAAATGGTCAAGCGCTATGCTCCGAAAGCCAAGCAAGTGGTCCAGCTGATGCGCAAGCTTTTCAGCGATGGCACCAATAGTAACAAAGGTATATTGGAAACGCTTGAAAATGCTGAATGCTATATTTTAGATTCTGAACAATTTCTTCGTCAAGGCAAGTTTGAGTTGGCAGCATTGAGTATTGGCTACGCTGAAGGATTGATAGATGCACTATGTTACCAAAAGGGAATAAATTCTTGGAATACTTTTATCTGATAAACAGACATACGTGTATATATATATAAAATTAAAAAAGGTAAACGTCAACAGGCATGTCAAGCGCACAAGAAGAAGGATTTAAGCTGCTAACCGAAGGTAAAATCCAAGAGTTTAACTCTTGGAGGATGATGGCTAAGAACTTGAGAGTCAAGTTGGACTTTAGTCATAGGGACTTCTCAGGCAAGCAAATGTCTGGTGCTTTTCTTAATGGAGTAATTGCAGACAGGGCAAACTTTGTCAACGTGAACTTAGCTCAGGCAAATTTAGTTCAGGCAAGCCTAAATGGCATAGATTTTCAAGGTGCCAACCTTAATGAAACGCTTCTACTGTATGCAGAAATGAAAGAAGCCAATCTCACAAAGGCCAACTTAATCAAAACGAATATGATGTGGGCGAATTTACAAGGTGCAGATTTGACAGGAAGCAAGATGCTGCAAACGATATTTGTTGAAGCAAATCTTCACAATGCCAAGGTCACAGGTATCGACAAGACCGGAGCATACACAAAGTACGCCAAGTTGGAAGGCACTTCTTGGTTTGAGCAGATTGCCAGGCAGCAGCATCATTAAGAAGAAATTCTTTTCTCTCCAAACCCTTGAATCAACATTCTGTCCATTAGTAGAGAACCGGTAGGCGTGAGAGCTATGTTGTATATTTTCATTTAGTGACTAGATTTCCAAAGGTTTATTAATTATCAGAGAAACCTTTTCCTTAGGTATGGGCCAAACCCCTCCTGCAATTGGAGGAAGAGTATCTAGGCGCGACTTTCTGAAATTGATGGCCGCCGCCGGTACAGTCATGACCTTTACACCCTTTGTCGACTGGGGCAAGTTTTTGCCAAACCCTTCAAGCAACGTGGGCCAAAAAGTTAAGGCAGAGCTTGCCGATGGCAGAGTTGTAAACGTAAATACCTTTGAAGTTAATCATTCTGAGGTTGTCATTTATCCCAAGACCGATGATCCTGCGCTGAACAGGGAATCATTTCGCACATGGCAGCTGGTACGGCTGCCCCCAGAACTTGGAGGTGAAAAGAAGGACGCTTCTGCTTTTAGAGTGTACAGCATGGTCTGTTTGCACCTCTGGTGCCTGTGGAAGTACTGGCCAGAGGAAGGCAGAAAGAGAGGTGAATGCCCATGCCATGGAAGCATGTACGATATGGCTACAGGGCAAGCGTTTGCAGGCCCCGCTTCATTGCAGGGACCTCCATCAAATGTCCTTCCAAGACTTGACGTTGAAGTTGATTCTAATGGAGACGTATTGATACTTCCCCCTACGTGGGACCCTAATGCAAATGGAATAGTTGGATATGGGCGCTACCTTAAAGTATGAAAACAGCTTTGTAAGATTCGTCCGGTGGGTATACGCCGGAGTAGATCGAACCATATTCATGGGGATGAAGTTTACTTTTCCCGGAAGGTTCGTTAGCCCTCTTGGTTTCCTCGGAATGCTAACTTTCGTCATTTTTATCATACTTGGCATCACGGGTGCACTACTCATGCTGTGGTACGAACCTATACTTGATAGAGCATGGACCAGCGTCCAAAAAATCAATGACACAATCCCCTATGGGTTCCATATACGCAACATCCATTATCACGCATCAAATGCGATGGTCATGATGGCACTTCTCCATATGTACTGTCTCTTATACACATCTGACGCTGCCGACGATGGTAGA
>JBKPEN010000017.1:0-6614 GCA_046728425.1 Thermoproteota archaeon | reverse complement strand
TCCTTGGAGTCCACTACTACTTAGTCCGTGTCCCAGCTTAAATATAAAATTCCCTAAATCAAAAGTTGAACCTAACAAGATCATAAATGCAATGCTATTGAAGGAATATACCATGCAAAAAAATGAATCTGCAAAAAGTAGTGCAAAGGAAATTGTGATGGAGTTTATACAGGCTTTGGAGCAAAAAGACTTTAAATCTGCCAGAAGCTTCATAAGCGATAACATATCGGTCGTGGCTCCTGGGCCTGTTGAACTAACATCTTTTAACAAAGCTGAGCCATTCGTGACCTATCTAGAACATGCGAACCTACCTCCATTAGACATCAAGAAGGAGTTCGCGGATAGCAACGGTGTCTGCCTTCTCTACGAAATGACTTATCGCGAGCCGCCTGTGACAACATTTGTATGTGGATGGTTTCACGTGAATGATGATGGGAAAATAAGTTCATTAAGATTCGTTGTAGATCCAAGACCTTTGTTCCAGCAGAAAAAATAGGTAGCAATAAATGCAAAACCATATACCAAAGAACAATAGAGAATATTGGAACCCCTAAGGGCAGAATCGAATATCATTTAATGGAAGATCCTGATGACATTAGACAGGCATAGCTTTGAATGAAAAGAATGAAACCACAGTTGTTTTCTTTCTATCCTTCTGAACTCCATTTTCTTGTGAAATATTTTTATGCAACCTCAAATTCACGCCTAGAGGGAAGCATGGCATGAGCTCAGTGATGCAAGACAAGAAATCACAGCAGCAAACTAGATTGCACATCCCAGCAGCAAGTCGCTCAGTGACCAATTTAATTAGAAGTTCAAAGCGAGCATCGTTCTAGTTAAAGGTAGAACCCTTCTACATGTTGAGTTCTAGTTCCATTGAATCCGGCTTCTAGTTGAATTTTGTCTTAATTTTGAAGGCTTTTCTCCTGAGTCTCTATGAACGTGCGATACTCCAATAATAATGCAAATATTGTAGTCCTTGGATTCAAATTAATTTTTATCCAAATCCCGACGGGCCCGCTCCCTTATGAGTTCTTTTAGAAGGGTTCTATACACTCTTTAAACATATATGATCAGTATATGAGTCGACCACAAACTCATTATCTTCTAAAACCCTTTGTATTGAGTAAATGATGTCAGGCTCATCGTCTACCATCAGGATTCTCTTGTTCTTCCAATCAGTATAGTTGGTCGTTGACTAGTCTTGCCTCCTCCTCCTCCTCTTCTCTCATCTGTTCATTCAATTCTACAACCGGAAGTGTGAAGTAAAAAGTGGCTCCTTTGTTTTTTCCGTCAGAATGATCATCATCATTATTATTATTATTCTCAGCCCACATCTTCCCACTATGTGCTTCTATAATGCTTTTTGATATAAACAATCCAAGTCCTGTACCCTGATATGATTTTGCGGCAAACTTTGTGAATAGCTTTGGCATCAGTTCAGGATCTATAAATAATCACCTTGTGCTTTCATTTGTATACTTGCTAGCAAATGAATAGTTTATAAGTCTCACGTAACCAAACCTATACTTAGTTACTGAACAGAGAGTGATGATATAATAAATTGGCTCCTAGAGAGTGTTCAATTATAGAGATCGTCTACAACAGTCCTGAGCTCAAGTCATGTCCAATTGAAGCAACTTTCAAAATTATAGGAAAGAAATGGGCAGTTCTAATCATAAGAGAAATGTTTAGAGGCACGAAGCAGTTTAACCGCATTTTGGAAAATATTGAGGGGATAACGCCAAAGGTTCTAACTGAGCGTTTGAGAGAGCTTGAAAAGTTAGGCATTATTAAGAGAAGAATTGTATCAGAATATCCAATTAAGGTAGAGTATGAACTAACAGACCTGGGAAAAGCATTTGAACCAGTGCTGCTTGCCGCAGGTTCTTTTTCAATGAGATATATGCCAGAAGTTGTGTTCAAGGACGGAAAATCAAGATCAATTGTTCAATCGAAGCTTCGTGTTTTTACCTAGATGGGGTGTTATCTATATTACTCTCTCTTGCCAAACTGAAAACTGCCAACTATTCCGATAGCAGAGGATTTTTGATTATCTTTTTGTAATTTCAGATCTTACCATCTAAATAGCCATAATGCATCAAACAAGAATGCGCCAATAGCTGCAACCGCTCCTATTGCTGCAGTGATGATGCCAATCTTTAACGCATTTTTACTAGTCCTGCGCTGCTGTTCGTTATGGTATGAATTCACATTCATGATGATGCTAATAATAATTGGGATACAGAGTTATTCAAGCTAATAGAGCAAACTTCTATTAAAAAGGAGGACTCCTGTTTTGCAATATTATTGTCTTAATGCTCTAATTATTATCAGTAATGATAGGGAAATATGAAAGATGTGTAATGTAAAATTTCGAAGTTAAACAATAACAACTAAGGCAATAAGAAAAATTATGTTTGCAATGAAACCAGGCCGGCTGAGGGTATGAGCAGGGTCACTTGTGGATTGTTACTATTATTAAAAAACCGTGGGCCCGTCGGGACTTGGATAAAAAATTAATTTGAATCTGCAGATAACCTGTAGACATTCATCAATTACTGCTTTTTAGAAGAGCGCTCTTCTAACCATTTTACCACCTGAGGCCATAACTTGACGTGAGCGTCTGAACTTACTGAGAGCTCTATGTGGCCTATAGGAAAATTAATTAATTTCTTATCATCGCTGGTGGATATATCATTAATTGGAGTAGCGGCAGGAGTTGTGCATATGTCATCCTTGTCATCCACAATATTCAGCAAAGGCATTGTTATCTGTGCTAGATCGACCAGCTCTGGCTTATTTTCCGAAGACAAAGTTACCTGCAACTCATTCTTCACAAGTTGGTTTTGTTGGTATAGTTTGCCAATATAATCTCTAAAAAAGCCTGATGGTATCATTGGAGTATCACTCATCCAAGCCGCTATTCGCGTCGCATCAAGTCCAAGCTGTGAATAAAATAAGGTTCCCTCGTTCATATAGCCTCCGAATCTGAAGGCATCAAATGAGTGGACGGCCGGATTTCTCATCAACAACGCCAGATTGATAAAGCGACAATCAACATTGTCAAATTCTCTAACGATATCGTCTACTGGAAGTCTTCGAAACCATGAGGCAAGAATGCTGCTATCTTTATGAAAATCAACATGAGCAGACTGAAGGATCAAATTCTTTACATTTTCTTGCCGTATTGAAGAATAAATCATTGACAAAACACCCCCCCAGCTGTACCCAAGAATGCTAACTTGCTTTGAATGCGAAATCTTCTTTACTTCTTCGATTGATTTATGTATATAATTGACATATTCTGAAAGACTTGGCTTGTTATTTAGCTGTCTACCCCAATCCACAAGATATACATCAAAGCCAGCCGACACAAAATGTTCTACAATACTTCTGCCTCTTCTGATATCCATTATATGGTAGCTGTTGACTGGAGCATATACAATGATTAAAGGAGTACTATATTTCGTTGAAGCTCCATTATTGCCTAATTGAAAATAATGCAGTAGTCGAACATCATCCATCCTGTAGACAACTTCATGAGAAGTCTCTTGCATTTCCAAGAAGCCTCTCATGACCTCTGCATTATACTTATCCAAAAGACTGTTCATAGCTGCTGCAGGATATGATACACTCTTAGTCATAGAATGTAAATTGATAACAGATTTCATATATTCATTGAATGATTCCAAGAACGAATCTGATTTCAAATACCTGTTAGATTCTAAGTTACTTTGATTAATCCAACCATAGGCTGGCTCATTGAGATAATAATTTGGCTTGAAGACATCTGGCTTTGTCATTGCAGATGTGTATATCATCCAATAATGAAGCAGCATGTTATTGGTCATTGCAGCTGTCTTGTGCAAGTTATTGGTAAGGCTGACCTCTGAAAAATCATAGTGCATTCCTTGCATGTATTATAGACTATGTAAAGATACAATAAAGTACTTAATGGCTGTGAAGCATCCTTGTTTATTATCCATCTTTGTATTTACTTCTCTATAATCTATCAGGCCCTGTATAGCGTCACGACACTGAAAAAGCCAGACAATTGCACAGCCCCTTGTTAATCTGACGGTATTTTCCATGTGCCCTTGTCGAATAAATATTAAGAGCTCATCTCTGAGCACTGTTATTGAAGAATGTAGGGCCCGTCGGGATCTGGATAAAAAATTCATTTGAATCTAAAGACTACAATATTTGCATTTACTGTTAGAAGTATAGGACATAGCTTTCTAATCTTTTTCCTCTAACTAGCACAAAAACTAAGAAAAGCATTATCGTCCTTTAGGATTCGATTGTGTATACACCATTACTTTCGAAGTCTAGACTTTTTACAAGTGAAAAGTACACCATACTTGTAGTCTTTACTCTATGCATTGCATTAAGAGCAGCACCAGAACTGATGGCATATCCCTATCCAATAGGCTATGATGTCATCAACTACTACATTCCAACAATAACAAACTTTGAGGATAAGTGGGATACCCTATCAAAGCAATTTCCGTTGTATGTGACCTTTCTTTATCTTATAAGCATCACTACTGGATTGTCTGCATATTCTGTAGTTGTAGCAGTAATTATCGTTATGACTGGAATTTTTGGCATTTCGTTATTTTATCTTGGAAGGAATCTGCTAAAACTTGGAATAAGTCATAGCGCCTATATAGCTATTTTTACAATTGTTCAGTTGGCGGTACTTAGAACCACATGGGATTTCCATAGAGATATCTTTGCACTGACTAGCATGATGTTTGTCCTTTCTCTGCTTATCAGAAAGAATGCAGGATGGAAGTACATTGGAATAATCTTAGTATTGGCTACCTTAACAGTGGCTGCAGATAGAATGGTAGGCGTACTATTCAGTGTATCTTTAGTAGTATATGCAATTGTGACAAGACGGAGAGAAGTAGCTCTGACTGGCATTCTTGCTATAAGCATATTTTGCGCTCTGACATTATCTACGCAAAGCACTCCTGATATCAAAACAATTACTTCAACAGAAATTCCACAGAATAATAATGAATTAAAAGAATTTTACAACCCTGCTGACCTACTCATCTTTTTCGTTGTGATAAACGGTTTACTTGTTGCAGCTGCAGCGATTGGCTTTTTGAATATGAAAAATAGTTTGCTGCTAAAGATTCCTCTGCTTGTCTGTCTTATGGGATCATTTTCATGGCTTGTATTCCCCGAAAATAGACACCTTCTTGCAGATAGATGGATAATCTTGGCAGGTATTTTCTTATCGGTGTTTGCCGGCTATGGTATTCTCCATCTAGTCAGAAACCTGAAAAAAAGGTTTACAATAGCAGGTTTCATTCTTGGAGCCTTTGTCGTTCTTGGGGTGTCTTATGCAGTTATTCCGTATCATAACGCTTCTGCATTATATGGAATCGTTGGATTACACTCTAAGAATCTTCCACCCCTCTCAATGCAGTTTAATTCGATTGATGTTGAGGATAACGACGATTTGCTATCTGCTATTGCATGGATAAACAAAAACACTGAACAAGATGCTCTTATTGTGGGAGAAAGTGATTTGCGAGGATTCATGGAATTGTATCTAGAGGATAATAGGATATATCATTTCTCAGCAGACCCTCAAACCTTAGCGAAGACCTTAATGAACAGTGGCCAGCAGGTCTACTTAATTGAATTTAACAGCACGTCTTCACCCATATTTGTTGTTAAAGATGTCAGCAATAGATAAAGTGTTAAAAAATGGGATTAGAGATCCTCCGCATTGCACAGAGAAACCAAATAAGGAGGGTCATCCCTAAGAGAAGAAGAAGACAAATTAAAATAGACTGGCATGTCAGTAGTAGATTGTTTAGTAAGCATTAAGTAAAATAAAAACTGTTACCACAGGCATAACCAAGTTGGTAAAATCCAATCAAAATCATAATCCCTGCGTGCGACCTTTTCTTGTTTATGCGATGGTTATTTTTGTTGTAATTACAATGTCCTTAAATGTTGCTGCTGGCGCTACCGGATCAGCTCCATTTCTACTGCAGCAGGCACGGGCGCAAATTCAATCTAGCAATGATGGAGCAATAATGGGAGTTGATGAGGGAAGCAACAATATTAATAATAACAACAACAGCCTTACATTCAAAGAACTCTTTGCAAGAGCCAAGGATTCTGTAGTTCAGGTTACAGTCCGTGGAACGCCTTTAGCCTTTGTAAATAATAATTCCACATTTGCCATAGGCTCAGGATTTGTTTTCGACAGGCAGGGTCATATTGTAACAAATAATCATGTCATATACGGCGGCAGTAACGTTACTGTCACATTCTCAAATGGGACAATCTACACAGCAGAAGTTGTCGGCGCTGACATCTTCTCAGACATCGCGGTGCTAAAAGTCGTTACCAAAGAAGAAGAGACCGCACAGGGCGTGAGCAAAGGGTTCATCCCACTCCCGCTTGGAAATTCTTCAATGCTTGCAATAGGTGACGAAGTGGCAGCTATTGGAAATCCCTTCGGTCTGACTGGATCCATGACTACAGGCGTTGTCAGCGGTCTAGGAAGACTTATTCCTATTCAGACTACAAATATTACCACAACACCTGAAGCCAGAGCGTTCTCAATTCCCAATATAATT
>JBKPEN010000096.1:0-6132 GCA_046728425.1 Thermoproteota archaeon | reverse complement strand
GCATTTTGCTCTGTCGATGCTCCAAGCTTACCAAATGAAATTATCACAATAAATGATGCAATATATCTAAGACTCCATGGTAGCAAGACTTGGTACAATTATCTCTATCCCGAAGAGAGGTTAAAGGAAATAGTGTCAGATCTGATAGCACTGGATGCACGGAAAAAGGCAATATATCTCAATAATGATCATGGTATGTTAACCAATGGATTGTTTTTAATTAAAAGTTTTTTCTAAAATAACTAAGAGACTTTCGTATGTCCATAGCAGATCAGAAGAATTCAATTTTGGCGGCAGAAGATACGAGATAGGGACATGGACTAAGGCAGTAAGGATCACACATATACTTCTGACGTGAACAATCTGTCTGAGAAGAGAATTTCTAGGCAAAAGCTAAGATCTATTAAAGGTACTATGAACCAGTACAGCATGCAACCAAATATTTAACATTTATTGCCAGAAACTCTTTTGTGAAGACATATTTTTTCTCGTTTCGATTATCCCAGATTTTCTTTATGAATACCTGCATTTCGGAAATGATGTCTTGACTGTAATCAACTGTAGTAGTTATCGACCAATTCTAGTAGCCAATACGCACGAGGTGTGTGTGTCTCTATATACACTTCTTTACTTTCTGACTAGCCTCTTTACATCGTCGATAATTTTCATAACTTCATTTGTAGGCGTCTCTTTGTCCATTGTTACATAGTAAAAATGCTCCTGACTCGAGAGTGTTAGTATCTTGACCTTTTCATTCTCAGTCAGGGTATAATCTTCTCGGCCTATTGATTTTTCAAAGTTCTTCCGAAGCTGATTTCTTGTCGCTTCAATAAAGTGTTCGTTTCTTGCTTCATCCGGATTTAGTAGTGGCACTACGCCTTTGCGTAGGCCGCCTGCCAGAGTGCGGCCAAACTTGTTTATTATTCCTGCATAGCGTATGCGCGGCGAGAGTGCAAGAATGTTTCTGCATTCTTGTTTATACAGCGGGGTGTCTGGGTCTACTTGTGGTCTGTTCATCACGATATTTTCAGTGGAGAGTTATATATGAGCTACTTGGTTGGCAGGAGGTAAAGATAGAAAGAGATTTGCGTAATGCCACTTCGATTCACGTTTTGCTGCTAATCGGCGTAAGTGGCCGAAAAACTGAGACTTTAGATATAATTAAAAGGTGCGCAAAAGAAAAAGAACAGACACACAAGCACAGAAAGAAAGATAAGTTTATCTTATTTTATTATTCTCGAATTTTCTAGAAACTACTTTTAATACAATCTAATTGAAATGAAATAATCCCATTACGAGGAAGAAAATTGTTAAAACATACTCAGAAGTCAGTGTCAGTTAAGCCAATAGTTGAAGTTGGGAATATCAGTATTATTTTTAATTGCTGTGATCTAGTGTCACGATAGAGTTTCCATAAATGATACCATTAGGCCATTTGATAGCTTAGAAATTAGGAGCATCGTTAAGCTGAACATCACTGCCCTTACCTATGTGTAAAATTTTTTTGCCGCCTCCTTCTCGTTTAGCATTGTGTCATAGGAATCCCCATGCTCTCTGTAACAATTCTAATGGTTCGAAAGTTTATTCCGTAAGATTTACTAAAGAACTGTTTGGTTTTTCAGACGGTGTCGGCTACGGTAAAAAATCTGTCAACTCATCGTTGTACAGTTTGATAAAAGTCTCTTCTTTTTGTACTATGCAGAAGCGATCTTTGCAATTGACAGTAAAGATGCAGCTAATTCTGTTTGTATCGAAGTATACCAGTATTGTCTTTTTTACTGTATTAAGCTTCAAGATCTGTTGATTATGGATGATATTTGTCCAAATGTCAGGTTGGTATTATCTCCAGCTTCTGCAAGAGCGACTAACGCATAGTCTTTAGAATTATGACAGTGTCTGTGTCAGATACCCCTTCTATCTTACGAATGTCGTCAATACACTTGTTGATATCAGCTATCGCTGGCGCTGCAACAATAGCCGCTATATCATATTGGCCAGTTATTTCGTAAACTACTTTGACCCCGTTTAGATTCATCAACTGGTTAGACACAGCCGAAGTGTCTGCCGTTGAAGCTACAGAGATTAGCGTTATTGCGCTTGTCTTGTCACCTTCCCCAAGTTCAATGGTAAAACGTTTAATGATCGTCCTATCAACAAGGTTCTTGACTCTTCGCCGAACGGCCGATTCAGAAAGTCCTATCTCATTAGCAATGTCAACAAATGCTCTGCGCGAATCTGCCTGCAAAATGCGTATTATCTTTTCATCAGTTTCATCTACCTTAGCTGACATTTCTCCTCTTTTCCTCATTAGTCAATATAACGTCTATTATATCAACTACGCGGGAAACCGTCGTTTCATCCATTACAAGTGGCGGAAGTAGTCTTAGAATATTTCTTCCTGAGTAAAGGATCAGCACTCCATGCCGAATTCCGTCAAGGAGTATATCTTTGACGTCGAAGCGGAGTTCGACTCCGAGCATCATACCAATACCCCTTACCTGTCGAACTATCTTGTGCTTCTCCTGCAGTCGGTTAAGCCCTTCCTTAAAATACATGCCCATCTTTGCAGCATTATCAATTAGTTTATCATCGGTCAAAGCTTCGATTGTGGCAGTGCCAGCAGCGCATGCTATAGGGCTTCCACCAAAGGTAGAAGAATGCTCGCCAAGCTTCATTGCATCCATTATCTCTTGCTTGGCAAGAACAAGCCCCATAGGTACTCCTCCAGCTATGCCCTTTGCAAGGCACATGATGTCCGGAGTCGTATTCCAATTTTGACCTGCCCACATTTTTCCGGTTCTCCCAAGCCCTGACTGTATCTCATCAAATATGAGGACAATGTTGCGCCGATTACAGATCTCTCTGATCTTTGGAAGAAGGTCATCTGGAGGAACGATAATGCCAGTCTCGCCCTGAATAGGCTCAACAATTACACTTCCAATTGCATCGTCAATTACTTCTTCGAGCATGGACGGATCGTTGTATGGAACAAACTTAACACCATCCAATAGCGGCATGAATGACTTTCGGTATTTTTCGCTGTATGTCACAGAAAGCGCACCAAATGTCTTCCCGTGATATGCTCCGTTCATAGCTATCACACCATGTCTGCCGCTGTACTTACGTGCAAATTTCAATGCTGCTTCCACAGATTCGGCACCGCTGTTGGCAAAGAATATCTTGTTCAAAGAGGGCGGCGCCACTGATGTTATCTTTTCCATGAATCTTAATCGAGTATCATTGTAAGTAGACATGTGGGCCGTGATGAGTATTTCTGCCTGCATTTTCAATGCATTTACCACTCTATCGTTGCAGTGACCAACCAGCGCGACTCCATAACCACCCATGCAATCGATGTATTCCTTGCCTGCAGTGTCCCACACTCTTGTACCCTTGCCCTTTGTAATATTTACTGGAAACCTCTGGTAAAGAGGCGCGAGGTACCTGTCTTCATCGTTCAATTTGGAACAATCACCGTACAATCTCTATGTGCTATTGCTCTAGATAAGGGGCTTTCAACCTGGCCAGAAGCAATAATTGCCTCTTTGACGCCCATTTGAAGTGCCTCTATACAGGCAAGCACCTTCTTATCCATTCCTGGTCCTATCTTTGGTAACGCTCCTTTTGCCTGATCCAGGGTCATTGAATTGACAAGTTTTTCGTTTAGTGTTAGACCATTTACATCTGTGATAAAGATAACCCTCTCTGCCTTAATGCCTCCTGCGATATGTGCTGCGGCCCTGTCGCCATCCACATTGAGAAAATCAAATTCTTCGCTTAACGCAATAGGCGAAATCACAGGTACATAGCCATTACGAATAAGGTCACTTACAAGAGCCCCCTCAACTGATGTTATCTTGCCAGTATACCCACCGTCTATTATCATCTTTCTTCCTTTTTCGTTCACGATGATAAGCTTCTTTTTTCGCTCTGCCTTCAATAATCCTCCGTCTATTCCCGCAACTCCCACAGCATTAATATGCTGACGCAACAGCATCTGAACTATCACTTTGTTCAACTTTCCGGACATGACCATTGTATAGATCTCGGCAGTCTCTTTGTCTGTGTAACGGCTACGCACACCGCCGGGTGAGACAATGAACTTTTGCTCTTTCCCAAGCTTAGTTGCAGTAGCAGTGACTTCCTTGCCTCCACCATGGACAAAAACAAGTTTGTACTTGGCAGCTATTGACTTTATGTCTGCAAGAGCAGAGGAGTGAAGCCCGTCTACTACGCTTCCACCTATCTTTATGACTATCATACAGGTGTCAAAGGGGTATACATAAGTCCTTCATTTTCGCCATATCCAAACATCACATTCATATTCTGTATTGCAGAGCCAGCAGCGCCCTTCATCAGGTTGTCTGAGGCAGAAAGTGCAACTATTCTCTGGTTGTACTCATCGATATCAAATCCTATATCGCAAAAGTTGGAGCCAACTACAAATTTTGGATCTGGAAACTTGTAGAGGCCCTTTTTATCACGGATCAATCTCACAAAGGGCTCATGCTTGTACGCGTTGCGGTACAGTTTCCATAGCTCTAGCTCCTCCACGGGTCTTTTCAGGAACGTATGATTAGTAGTGAGGATGCCTCTGACAATGTTGACTGCATGTGGACTCATGCTGACCTTAATTTGCCTCTTTGCTACGAGTGAAAGCTCCTGTTCAATCTCCCCAGTGTGTCTGTGTTTTGCAGGTTTGTAGGGTCTCACTACTCCATAACGCATCGCGTGATGCGTCCCTGCATTTGCCTTCTGGCCGGCTCCAGAGGATCCGATCTTGCTGTCCACTACGACATGCTCAGTATCTATGAGATCATTTTCAACTAACGGGGTGAGGGCGAGAAGTGAGGTCACTGCCATACAGCCAGGACAAGAGACCAGCTGTGCATTTTTAATCTCTTCGCGGTGGAGCTCCGGAACCCCGTAGACTGACTTGCTGAGCATCTCAGGGAAAGGGTGCTCCCAACCATACCACCTTACATAGTCTTTGGGATTTTTGAGCCTAAAGTCTGCCGACAGGTCTATTATCTTCATTCCTCTATCGTATAGGTCCTTGACTATTTTGTTTGCCTTTCCGTGTGGCACCGATGTAAATACAAGGTCGCAATTGTCCGTTAACTTTTCCATATCCATTGGAGAGAATGTAATATCTACAAAACCCTTCAAGCTAGGATGGACACGGTGCACATACTCGCCTGCCTTCTGCCGTGATGTCACCATACTCAAATCGATCTTTGGGTGGGCGACTAGGAGCCGCAGCAATTCTCCTCCTACGTATCCAGACGCGCCAACCACTCCGACTTTCATTTCTGAAATTCTCCTTGGTTAAAATGCATTTCTTTTAATTTTCGTTTAAAAATCCTCATTTATATTTTTTGGTCAGACATAACCATAAATGGTCAATAGTGACCAAAACAGGTCATTATTTCTTCGCTAACTTGACGGCGTAGTCGATCATTGCATTTGGAATATCCGCCTTCGATACGCTGGCAGCGCCCCGAAACTCTACTGTGTTATTAACTTCATGAACGACCAGTCCCCGATTCTTATCTTCCATCATGTCGACCCCCAAGATGCCACCTCCTACGGCCTTTGCAGCTCTTAGTGCTAGTTCTTCTATCTCCTTGGTAATCGGTGCAAGCTCGACGTTGCCTCCCCGTGCAACATTTGTTCGCCACTCGGATTGTGAAGAATAGCGATAGATTGCAGTGACGGCTTGATCGTCGATTACTATGCATCGGATGTCTCGCGGCGGCCTATCAACCATCTCTTGAATATAATATATGCGTGAAAGTGGACTATTATCCTCTTCCCTCATTTCAACTATCATGCTCGCAGTCTCTAGGTCACGCAGAGGATATATTCCTCTTCCCCACGAGCCCACTATTGGTTTGAGGACAACTGGAAATCCAGTCTTCTTGATGTTTTCTAACCCAGATTCTGCGCTAAATGCAAACTGCGTCTTTGGAGAGGGGATCTTGTTTTCTGCAAGCTTAATCGATGTGATAAGCTTGTTTCCACAGGTCTGTCCCACCTCAAATCTGTTTATTACTTTGAACCCAAGAAATTCAAGGCAGGCAGTAAGGTACAGGCCTCGGTAATAGCTTACGCTTCTCTGCAGTATTATAT
>JBKPEN010000282.1:0-3605 GCA_046728425.1 Thermoproteota archaeon | reverse complement strand
GGTCCATGCCGCAGGTCATAGGAACTTAATGCGAGCTTTTAGCGAACTTGAAAGGTTAAAAGAGAAACTCGGTTTGTCAGATGCGATAGTACAAAAAACAGCTTATATCTACAGGAAAGCGCAAGAAAAGCGACTAGCACGAGGCAGGTCGGTATCTTCTATACTTGCCGCAGCAACTTACATTGCATGCAGAGAGATGGGAGCTGCAAGAACCCTCCGTGATTTCACTGAAATTACAAATGTAAAACGTAAGGCGCTTTCACGTAGTTATAGGTTACTTGTTTTGAAACTTGATATCGAAGTGCCATCAATGGACCTCATGAAATGTATTGTCAAGATAGCAAATAAGGCTAAACTGGGCGAGAAGACCCAGAGAATGGCAATGTCTACAATGAATGATCTCATCAATAAGGAAATACCTGCTGGCAAGGATCCTATGGGTTTTGCAGCAACAGTTCTTTACCTATCTTGCCTCACCAACGGCGAGACTACGACTCAGAGGGATATAGCTGAGGCCGCAGGAGTAACAGAAGTAACCATTAGAAACAGGTTCAAAGACTTGAAGACCAAAGATTGCTTGAGTGCAATGATGATGCAGGAGATGTTGTAGTAGTAGATGCCAATGTTGATGCTAAAATGCAAAAGCTGCGGGGAAGTATTTCCAGGAGTTTAGTTCTGGCTTGTTAATTGGGTTAATTTGCTCCCTTTGAATGTGAGATAAAAAGAAAACTGCTTAGAAAGCTTCTTGCTTAGGTCGTGGGTTCAAATTCCACCTCCCGGTCCATTTCTTATTATGAGGGAACTACGGCGTTGAATCGAGCCCGTCCCAGCTTAATTAAACAGATCCTAATCGATATCTACATAAACCAACCTCTGTCTTTTTACACGTTTGCTGTTGAAGAATTGAATATAATAACTATTGTCGACTATTCTTTATAAGAATTACGAGTTTTTAGTTTGAAGAGCTTATGATTTGTAATACCATCTTCTAAGCAGACCTAATTTACCAGTCAGCCATATAAAATTGCATGAGCAATGAAATACTGCCAGGAAAATTAAGCGCAAACCGCTCTGTTAGTGCGGAATCACCAGTCGTAATGGAGAAGAAGAGGGAGAACAAGAAAAGACGAGGAGGTCTGCCACTGTTCCTACTCGCTGTTGGATTAGGAGCAGTTACACTAGCTAGCATAACCTTACTGGCACCTGTGGCTTTTTATGGTCACGTTGATAGCCCTGGCAGTATTGATGACACTAGTAGTAATGGAGGCGTTGGTCCAGCAGTCATAACTAGTGCTCTGGCAGCTTCTGCTACAGCAACAGATGGTGAAGGCAAAGTGATTGATAATAATGGTTTAACTAAATCAGGTGAGATGACTATAGCAGATTACTCGGACGGCAGCTTTAGCACAGAATTGCACTGTGCTATTGACTCACTACCCGCATATTGCAGCGGTAGCCCTGTTACTTTTTCAGGGCTTCCTCCTGGAGAACATGTATTCACTATGGTAGAATCCATCAATGACCAAATGGCAGTTCATTACTTCGGCTGGGACATATTGTAGTAACTGGTAGTAATCTAAGCAAAAGCTTGCAAGAAAGCCAACATGGGAGAAGTATGGACAACACTGCTTCTTCAAATTTACTTTTTTCTTTTTTCTTGGAATAGTAGGTTTTTGCATTTATATTCTAAAACTCGTAAATGCAATAAAGGATGGCAGGAAGTTGTAAATGCTCTTATTTTTGTTAAAGTTGTGCCATATCTCGCTATCTCTAATTGTATATATATGTCACACCTCCTGCTTTCAGAAGGGAAGGATTGCCTTTGCAAGGAGCTCTTCGTTGGGTTTCAATATGAGCCGTAGGTTCACTTTCAATAGCTGCTCTTTGGGTAGGTGGTAGCAGCAGCTTTAGAGAGATGCTGAGGTCGTGGGTTCAAATCCCACCCGGTCCATTTTATCATTCTGGTAAATTACTGTATTGAACTTAGAATATTCGGTCGCCCTGTTACCTGCGATTTTAATGATGTCGCTTCCTTCCAGTGTAATAGATTTCATTTTGCATCCATAGTGTCTCAAAAATTGAGACATAACTTAGAGCTGTGTATTGACTGTTAGAATATGTAGCCAGTCCTACGGCTTCTTCCTGAGTTTCTTCTTGTTTTGCATCGTCTTGTAATTCTACAGTTAAGGACTGAGCTTGATCTACTACAAGTGTTGTTACCGCAGTAACTGGTCCGGGATTTTTGTAGTCTCTAACAATAATACTATTACTCTTTAATTCATCTATTATTTCATTTAGTGTGTTTTCAGCTGGAACCAAGACACGAACCTTTACTTGATGCAATGATGCCACGTCTTTTAACACTTGAAGGAGAGCCCCTGCTTTTAACTCACGACGGAACGTATTTACATTTGAAAAAATCAGCAATATTTCCTTTTTAGCTGCTTTTATAAGCTCAAAGCTAATTTTTTGTATTTCAGCGGGATCTCGAATAACCTCTACCACTTCGCGCTTGGCTCCTTCTTCGATTTCTCTTATTCTCTGTTTGGCAGGAATTGCCTTTTTCCACAGTGCCTCAAATAAATAATGCTGAAATTCCACATACTTCCTAGAATTGCTATAAATTGCTTGGATAAGTTCTCCGCTTGGTTCCTGTGTAACATGACCAAAGTAGTATTTTTCAGTTAGTGAAAAAGTGTTCATTATTCCATCCAGGTGTCTTACCTCTGCAATTTTCATTAATTCCTTACAGGCTGCAATGTTATCCTTTGCGATTTCTTGGACTAATCTTATTTTTCCGCCACGTTGCACAAAATCATGTATTGCATTCATGAGTGTCTTGTTCGAAGTCACATAAGAGGCAGCTACAGGTTCAGAACAAATATCCAATGTTTTATCTAAGTGAGCGAAAAAATGTAAAACCCTATCCATTATCTCATCATATCCGTTCAACATTTCTGTTTTTTCAGTATTATCCTCATTATTTGTCATGCTGTTCTGCCTATATTTGGATGAAAGTGCATTTTAATTCCCATAAAAAGTATTCTAAATTATTAATTAATTTAATTTTTAATATTTATATCAACAAAATACTGGCTTCTGAAAGGGGAAACGTCACAACTACAGATTAATAATTTAACATGATTATTGGCAGTAATAATGAATGCTGCAAATGCTGTTGCTACTAGCGTTTTTCATAATCCTGTTTCAACGCTGATTAATAGTACTACGCCTCAAACTCGTACTATGGATTGGGTGATATAGTAACAAGTACTAGTATGGATGCTCTGCGGTGCACCCCGTACATCTACTATTGAACTGAGGTCGTGGGTTCAACTCCCACCCGGTCCATTTCTTACTGCTGTACAAGTACTGCATTAAATTGAGTTCGATTTTGGTGTAGTAATGCCAATGCCGTAGTAATTCGCAGTAATTCGCAGTTCAATGATTTAAAGAGGGAGATCGAGGAAAGCCAAAAGAGGCAAGTAAATATCTAGCCCCTAACACTCGAGGGAGGAGGCTAGTGGCGAGCTGTTGTTGCTACTGCCCCTACCCTGTCTCTTATACACATCTCCGAGCCCACGAGACTCTATCCTAAATCTCGT
>JBKPEN010000093.1:0-15084 GCA_046728425.1 Thermoproteota archaeon | reverse complement strand
CGACGGTGATCGGGAGAGGCATCAGTTCCGGGGTTTCGTTAGTCGCAAATCCAAACATCAGTCCTTGGTCGCCGGCCCCTTGTTCCTTGTCCGTGCTTGCACTTACACCCATCGAAATGTCTGGACTCTGCTCATGGAGTGATGTAAGAACTGAACATGAATTATAATCAAAACCGTATTCTGCCTTGTCATACCCTATTGTCCGGATAGTTTCACGGACAATTTTCTGAATATCCGGTCTGCCTTTTGAGGTCACTTCGCCTGCGACAAACACGATTCCGGAGGTTATCATTGCCTCTACGGCAACCCGTGAATCAGGATCTTGCCGCAAAAATTCGTCAAGAACTGCGTCTGATATCTGGTCACACACCTTATCGGGGTGGCCTTCAGTCACACTTTCAGAGGAGAAGAGCCATCTTTTTGCCATACTAGAATTCTTTTTCCAGTTTGATGAAAAGGACATTGTTGCCCCTTATCACAACTTTGCCATAGTTCGCAAGCGCAACTGAGCCGTTAAACTCCTCGGCATCAGTAAGTATGAGGTTCATATAAGAATCCACATTATTCATTCTTCCCTTATACTCTATCTCGCTTTTTAATCTAACCGCAACTTTGCGGTTAATTGCTCGCTGCAGCGTAGAGAGAGGGCGTTTTGGTTGCTGTTGCGATGATGGCGAAGAAGACAATCTAGCTATTCACTTTACGGTTCAAAAAATCATGGCTCGAATAAAAAGGTTCCTTTGTATACAAATTCATAAGTAGGTAATCATACAACAAAATTAGCGGCAGCATATACACAGATGATAGCCAATATCTCGACAGGTTCTAAGGCGGTAGATGCTCTACTCGGTGGAGGGATACATACAGGGATGATTACCGATATATACGGTGAAAGCGGCTCTGGCAAGTCTCAGCTGTGCTTTACTCTTTGTGCAAACACTTCGAAATATGCTGCCAAAACTTTGTTTATTGATACGGTTGGGACATTCCGACCTGAGCGGATAATGGAGATCGCTGGTTCTCAACTAGCACTTGAGAAAATCACTTACGTACGGGCGTATACAACAATCGATCAGATAAATGCGACAAAGAAAATCTTAGAGGTACAACCTACTCTTGTTATTGTCGATAGCCTGACGTCTCTCTTTTCTACCGAGTATGCCGGACCTGAACGCCACCGGGCATTGATGAAGCATTTGCATGAGCTTGCCCTCTTGGCTACATGTTCGGGCTGTGCTATTGTGGTGACTAATATGGTCAGAACAGCTCCTCCAATAACTCTGATCGACCAGGCCGGCAGGAACATTGCACAGGCAGTCATTCCCTGGCAGCAGCGCGAATACCTGGGCAGCAGTGTATCCATCTATTCTCATATTAGGATGAAGGTTGAGATAATTGACAGTGCAAAATCCTCATTTCAAGCGGTACTTGTGCAACCAGCAGGCAAAGCACCAGTGCCTTTTACAATAAGTGTACTCGGAGTTTCAGATCAAAAATAGGACAACGATGCATAGATGTAAGTGCAATAGAATTGGGATACGTGATGTAGGATAAGTAGTCATAGCGGCGTTAATACCGACCGCTTGAGTGCATGCAAGGACACGGAACGTATTTGTCTGCTTCCAAGCTGAAACTAGCACATGGAGACCTATTTGGAATAATTGACCTTTTTTGTAGGTCTTTTGTCTTGGGCATTATTTCGGATCTTTGGTTTGCTATGATATGATAGTAGGGTTAACCAAATATTTTATATCAGTGCCCACAAACAGAGGCTCGTGGATGTGCCAAGGCAAGAGGAGATGGTCAAGCCAAGTAAGGCTAAGCTGTCAATAGTTCTTCCAACGTATAACGAGTCACAAAATATAGTCAGAATGCTTGACTCAATAGCCGAAACTCTTTCTCCTTATGCAGCAGCAGAAATAATAGTAGTCGACGACAACTCCCCTGATGGCACTGCAGATATAGCTAGCCTACACGCAAGGAGCATTACTAATAACAGAAAAATCCATGTCGAGATTATTCGACGAGAGGGCAAGTTTGGTCTGAGTTCCGCCATAGTTGCAGGCGTGCAATCTGCCACAGGCGATTTGTTAGTAGTTATGGACGGTGACTTTTCTCATCCTCCTCAAGTAATTCCATCTATAATTGAAACATTGCAAGAGTCAAATTGCGACATAGTAGTTGCGTCACGATACATAAAGGGGGCATCAATAATTGGTTGGCCATTTAAGCGCAGACTGATGAGCAAGGGCGCGACTAAGATAGCGCAATATGGACTGGGCATCGAAGTAAAAGATCCAGTGTCAGGGTTCTTTGCATTTAAGCGGGACATCATCGACGGCGTCAAATTCGATGCAATAGGCTACAAAATGCTACTTGAAATTTTGGTCAAGACAAAGGGCGCCAGAGTCAAAGAGGTGCCTTACACATTCACGAACAGAAGCATAGGAAAAAGCAAGCTTGACGTCAGAGTAGTGTACGACTATCTTAGAGCTGTCTTGCGCCTGTATCGCTATGGCAAGTCGATGAGACAAAGGGAAAGGCGCACATCCGTGCACTTTCTTTCCAAGGCAGGAAGGTTCTACACAGTCGGCGCATCTGGGTTACTTGTCAACTACGTTGCTTCTCTACTTTTTAACGCGCTCGCTCCGAACATGTGGTATCTATACTCTACAATGATTGGCATCCTTATTTCGATGACATCTAACTTTTTCCTTAACAAGCTGTGGACTTTCGAAGACATGCAATTCAACGCAAAACAAACAGGAATACAATTTGGCATGTTTATTGGCTTTAGCTCTCTTGGCGCCATTATCCAGCTTCTTTTAGTGTATGCGTTAGTCGAAAACTATGATATGGAATATCCGCCATCGCTGATCCTGGCAGTTGCTGCGGCTTCTGTGGGAAACTTCTTGCTCAATAAGAAGTGGACATTCAAAGAAAAAATCTGGAGCTAAGTCGCTATTTTGCATTAAACAGTTAAAGTCCGTGTCCACACTAACAAGTTACTCATCTGACACGACGCCAACAAGAAAGAATATTTCTACAATACGCCGTCATAAGAAGGCACCTCCAAAGCGTTTCAAAATGCAGATTTAGGGTCATGGTAGTGCTCTTGGATGACACGACAAGGTTCCTGATCGCTCAATAAGTCGCTGATAGCTCTGGAAACGATAAGTTAACAGAATGCACAATGGGGGGCTCTATGCATTATTCAAAGTATTATATTAGGTTCGTTTGAGGTGAGGTCAGACGATACGTCAACACGTAGCAATAGTCCGCACTGCTATACATACATGCAAGATAGCCCTAAAATCAGCAAAATTACTAACTCTTGAATTTGGCTTATTCTGCTTTCATTACATCCTAACTGCCGATCTTAAGCACGACATTTTATTCTTTTGGTCATTGAAGATATAGGTGCTCCCGCATATACAGGATTAAGAAAAGATTTCTTACCTGCAATTACGCAGTAACCTATCTAGCTTACAAATATGCATGCGACCAAGCCTTTTTACGGAACTAAGATGGGTACAAATTCAATGGACTCACTAGAGACTATTTTCTCAATTCAAAAGGAGCTTGCATCAATGATGGATCTTTCTCGGTACCCTGCTTCAATAGAGGGAAGGGTATCTGCCCTTTCTACAGCAATAGTCCATGAGGCTATTGAACTTCAAAGGTTGACAAGCTGGAAATGGTGGAAAAAGCCTACAGCCTTTGATAGTGAAGCAGCAAAAGAAGAACTTATTGACATTTGGCATTTCGTTGTCCAAACGTCGATAGAGCTTGGGATGAGCCCTTCAGATGTGCTCAATGAATACAAGAAGAAGAATAAGGTCAATCGCGATAGACAGATATCAGGATATTAGCAGCTGAGCAATCTTGCCAATATCAACTATTCCTATCAAGTCTATGATTTTGACTTGATGTCTAAATATCTCTATATCTAGCATGGATGATGTAACCATAGGATTAGGGCCAACCGCTCCAATTATTCTGCCCGCTGAGTCAACGCCGTTGCTAGAAAGCGCTAGTAGTGCCTGTCCTGGTCTGTGGCCCTTAACCTCATCGCCGCAGACTAGGATGCGCTTAAGTTCTGAGTGCTTCATAGCGAATGCTATTATTGCATCTATGCCTTTGTTCTCGGAGAGAAGCCTGCCTGCTATGAGCACCTTATTCATAAGTGACGATTTGGAGATCGTTTCTAGTAGGTCAATGCTTGACAACGTACATATTGCTACTGCTTTTCCTGAACCAAGATAATATTCGTGCTTGATTGGCAGCAGGGCTTCGCATAACTTCCCTGTCACCTTTTCTAATCTTCTTATTATTAGCATTAATCTAGGCCCCAGCTTACTTTATTTGTCGGCATGATCTTGACGAAGGGCGCTTCACCTTCATTCCAAGCATCACGTCTAACCCACTCAAAGCGATCTTGAAATATTCTATAGAGCCTTGCAAACTCTTCGCCCCTCTCTATGATTTCAGCTGTGCCTTGCACGCATACTGCCCTATTGCCAACAGAGCTGTAAATATCTACTACTAAGGCCGCTGACTTGTTATGCTTGAGGTTTTCGTATTTCCTCGTTTCATAATCGGTTGCGATAAAGAACGCCTCCCGCTCAAAAATGTATGACACAGGAACGACGTGGGGAATTCCGTGGTGACATGTCGCTATCCTGCAGGCTTCATTGTCATTTAAGAAGTCTCTTTCTGTTTGGCTAAAAGTCACTTTGGGCAACGACAAAATTAGTGATATCTTATATTTATAGGCCTTCCTCAGGAATGGCACTGGGCTTTTTGATTCGCATAAAATAATAAAAGTTGGAACCCCAAAATTATATCTAGAGAACTGGGTGATCCTCAGTCGAAGGTTCGTTTTCTCCTAAAACATTTCCGGTTCTAGGAGAAGCACTGTATTTTTTATATATAGTGATTTCTATGCTGCGCGGTCATAAGCCTTTTAAGCTGTGTTAATCCTTGGTGTCACTTGCTGGTTTTTTACTCTCCAACCACCGGCTAAATCTCAGAATTAGCACTCCTGCCGAAATAGTAATGAGAGAAATTGCGAGAAAACTAGGCTGTATTACTGCATGGAGACCTCCTGGAGCCGCTGAGCGATAAGTGCACTTTTCACTTTCATCGCAATTTTTTATCACAGGGAATAAGAGCAAGGAGAGTACAAAGACGACCATGAGAACCACACCCGCAGAAGACACTATCGCTCCTGACCTTGCTAAGGTTTGTAGTGGCATCATGTATACGGTTACATATGGTCAAAGCACTTGATATTTCTTTTTTATCTCTATATCCCTTTTTCTATAGTTCATCTGGATTTAGCGTCACAAACCTGTAGGAGTCTTCACTGCTTACCCTCTTAAACTGGCTGTCAAAGTATAGGAATGGCTGATCGTTGTAAACATGTTTATCCCAAAGCTCATGGACCTTGCCAAAAAAGTCCTTTTTAGTTTTACCGTTCATTCTGAGCAGTTCATGGGTAAGTATGTGCGAGACTCGAGGGCAATTATTGTCTGCATAGAACCGATAACGCTTAATTTCTGGCATGCTTGCTACAGGCCTCTGCCACCATGTAATTCCAATACCTGGAGCAGTATAACCTTCGGTATTGCAATCAGTAAATATAGGCTTAAAGTATGCAAGGTAAAAGTGAAAGGTCTCATGTCCCCTTTCAGAATGGTCCCTTATTAAGTACGCCACTGACATCCTGTCAAATAGCTTTCCGGGTACAACTGGCAAAATGTCTGCCTGTACCTGCAGGGAAATATCAAAATAACGTCGTGTCCACCACCTGAAAAAACGCGTCATCGCCGAAACGTATACCCAGTCCTCTCTTTCTAGCTGCTGCCATTCTTTTTCTCTTGCAACATATATGAAGAAGAGCCTGTCTGCTTTCAATGATGAGTCGTCAGCCGATTTTTTGTATTTCAGGTTTATATTTGCCGCTCCTCAAAGCATGGTAGTCTTCAGTATTTGAGTATATTCTCTCTTCACCAAAGGTCTAGCTTCCAGATAATAGACATCAGATTGTGACATTATAATAGAGTCATCCTTCATCTGTTAGACGCTCCTAGTAAGATAGAATAGGCGTAACACTGATTTACCCGTCAATCTATTTGGTGAGATCGTATGCAACCCCAACAAAAAAAGAAGGCATTTTTGTACGCAGGTATTGGCTTTATAGTGGTCGGAGTAGTATCAATGGCTATAACGTATATGCTATTCTACTGATTAATCAATACCATAGACGACAGCCCAAACGAAGGTGTGACAGCTTCCATCATCTTAGGGTGTATTATGTGAAAGGTACAATGCATTATCAGATCTCTCTTCTGGTTGCCAAAGAAAGGCTCCAGAGAATCGGCACAGAGAAAAAATATACTTAGGCATTAGACACAAATCACATCCTTTTTTAAAGATTAATGACTTGCTAGTTCTCGAAATTTCAAGGCGTTTAATGAAGGCTATTTTACAATGATATAACGTTTAGGTAATAAGGATAGACCATGTAGTTTTCTGAATTCCAAGAACGGCGAATTATGAAGCATAAGTATTCGCTATTCACTATTCACCGAATATATTTTCCACTTGTGCTGCTGCTCGATTTTCCATGACTCAGAAGTGCGTTCTATAGGGTATAACCATGTGCAAAGTCGCCGATAATAGGACTAGGCTCTAGCGTGTCTAATAGGGTCATAGGTTTGCTCGGTGTTATGTCATAAGTATCCCTTTCACTAGTAATGCTAAATGATGACTACAAGCGGCCTTGCAAATGGCATTTGGGAGAGACACTCAAAGGCATACATTCCGACGACGACGCCGCAATATCAGCGGTAGAGCCCATCTTGAAGAGAGACTGCAAGAATTCTTATTGTGGACTACAGCCTATAGCCTCTATTGACTTGCTTGCTGCTTACTGCTTACCTGTGTGATTTTTTATCTTATAGGCCACATCTTGAGTATTCAGATCCTTTTCTATTTCTGAAGAACTTTTGCCAGCTTTAATCTTACCTCGGAGTTCCTTTAACGCTTTTTCTTCAACCTTATCTTGGTTTGCTGCCATATGCCTAGTATCAGCCCTACATTCTATTTATCGAGTCAACTTAAAATTATTAATTAAGTTTAGTCTCTGTTGCAATGTATATTTCAGATAGCCGTACTTGCAATATGCATCGAGTGACATAGACAAATTTTTTCGCTGCCGAAGCAAAAAACATACTAATCATTTTTGCTAACTGAGGCATTTCAGTGAGAACACGCTAGACATGCTAATAGCGTAAGCTATAATATAGAGCACTATTTTTGTGGATGACTGAAATATTCGCTTAGAATTTTCTGTTAAGCATACAAGAATAAACCTGAAAAAATTCGATATAGAGAGTTGACCTTTACGCTATTCGTCTCTTCATACCAGCTTTCGTATGGTTTCATGATCATAATACTGTGGTTTCTTGTACCGTCTGTATTTACTTATCTGCCGCCATAGGGACAAGGTAAGAAATAAGGATGGCAGCAGAAAAGCTAGCGGGATGATCCATGTGTGTATCAATTTCGTGCGTTCACCTTCCGTTGAGATTTCCACTTTAACTTATAGCCGTTGACGGACATAAGCAAGATAAACTGCTTCGCTTATCCCCTTAGCTCCCTGGTGTTCCTTCGTCTAGGGAGGTATTAGCTGTGTCACTCGTAGTAGAAGTGGTACTTGTCCTTGGCGACCTCCGAAGCTTCCTACCAGTCTTTCTTACTGCCTCCGAGCTAATCGGTGCAGCTTCTCCCACTTCTCTTGCAGCTCCTTTAACAGTTTCGGCTGTTTCCTGTGCGGCCTTAGCTGTCTCGTCTATTGCAACAGCAGTTTCTCTGATTGCACCGCGGTCTCTTAGAGCTCGAGCGGCGTCATTGATTTCTTTTGCAGTATCACGCGTTGCAAGGGATGCCTCCCTAAATGAGTCAACAAGTTCTTCGACCGCACCGCTCTGGCGTATAGCCACTACAAGTTCTCTCATCCTGATTGATTCTTCTCTTATTCTTCGTGCAATACCTCTTATTGTTTCTGCTGTCTGTTGTGCGTCGATTGATGGTCGCATATCTGCACTAGTATCGGTTGTTGAAGTATTCCCTCTAACTCTGCTAGCATTAGCAGTGTTACTCTCATCCGAAGGGATAGTAGGGGTAACCATAGAGACTTATCATCTACCTCCCTTAAAAGAAATACTGTCAAAAATATACATTCAATATTCAGCATTGTTGATAGATGCACGATGCTTGTATAATTTAACCCGGCTTTGCTCAATACCTCACTTTTTAAAATTCGAACTTGCTACACGAGCCGACCTTAAAATCATAGGCAATTTCGGCGATAGGTTCATAATTTACTATGCAGAACTTTGGTATCACAGGTGTATGCACGTTTGACATTTAGAAAAGTTGGAGCAGTGATCCTGCTGGTTTCAAACATGGAAAAATCAATCAGGTTTTATAGCGACATACTAGCGCTGCCGGTCAAGAGTAGAGCTAAGGATTGGACAGAATTCTTCAAAAATGACACTGTGCTTGCCCTTCATCCTGCTCCAAAGAAGAAAAAGACGCTTAAGACAGGGTCAGGCATACTGGTTGGTTTCGAAGTCACAGACCTTGACTCAACTGTAAAGAAGCTAAAGGAAAAGAGAGTGAAGTTCTTTAAAAAGCCAAAAGAGGAGCCTTTTGGCAAACACGCAATAGTTCAGGACCCAGATGGGCATCTCATATCGATAGCCCAGATCAAAGAAAAATCGTCAGGGGGCTTTGACTTACTAGGGCTAATAGGTGCAGAATAATATTACAGATCATTGATCCAATATTACATCACTTTTTCATCGCAGTTACAAGATAGACGTTACCTCCAAGGTCTTCAAAAAGAGTGTTTGAGAACCTATTGTTGAGCAATAGCGCAATGTCATTTTTATTCATGAACATTTGGCCTTGCAAGGCAAAGTCAAGCTGCATGCCCATTATCAGATGTCTTGCTGCGTTATTGAGCTTTGATCTTGGCAGTAATCCCTCCATTATGGCAATTGTGCCATAGTTCTTTAGAGCGCGCCAACAATTTGATAGACCTCTTTCCTTGTCCTTCATCATATAGAGTGATTCGCCAAGAAACACGATGTCAAATTCGTTTGCAAATTTCATAGATTCGCTTGAGGCCTTTATCAAGGTAACAGGCTTACTGGGAGTTATTTGACGAGCCATTGCAAGTGCTTTGGCGGATGGGTCTATTCCGACCAAACTTGATTTTGGGTATTCTTTATGGATCTTGGCAAGCATGCCGCCTGTCCCGCAGCCGACATCTAGTACTTTACATCCTATTGACAGCATCCGGTGCAGCTTTTTACGATGTCGCACGGCAGCTAGAAACGCATAGTGATCCCAAACAGTTGCTTCTTGTACTGCATTTAACGTAGACGTTGTTTTTCTAATCTTGCCGGATCTGAAGAGCTCTCCAAATGCGCCATACTCTAGGCTCCTCAGTGCAAGATAAGAGAGTTGTCCACCAAGATAGTCTGGACTAGCTTTATTGATAAGGATGCGCCTCATTTTCTTATCCATTTGGAGCTTGCCGTTCTTTGAGATGACAAGCCGATATGCTTCTGCCGCAGAACACCAAGCCCTGACCGCGGCCGGATAGAATTTAGTGCTGGTTATCAGTTCTTCTATGGACATAGGCTTAGTGTCAAGGTGGTCAAACAGGCTCATCTGTCTCCCTATGTGGGCTACCCAGACCGCATAAAAGCCAACTGAGTATCTCCACAGCCTTGAAAAGTCAGTTGAGTGTTGCCTCTTCAATTAGTACGACAAAACATATATGCCGTTCATAAATCATTGCACGGAAATTTTTTTGTATGGATTCATTGTAAATGAAGGATCAAACAGCTTCTTAACTCTTGAGAATAGTGAGTTGATCTGCTTGCCATACATCATTTGGATGTATGGTGTTCTAGCAAAACCGTCGCCATGCTCTCCACTTATCGTACCACCATTCTTTATCACATAAGCAAATACTTTATTGGCAATATTGGATATCAATTGAAGTTCTTTTGTTGACGCAGTATCTATAAGCGGCCTTGTATGCATATTGCCGTCTCCTACATGCCCATAGATTACGTAATTTACTTTGTTTTCTTTGTACGTCTGCAAAAGGCTGGCAGCATATTCTGCGAGAATATCGGGGCGAACCACCGTGTCTTCTATTAGGCCTATTGGTTTACGACTGCCCAAAGTAAGCTTCATTATGCTGTTGAGTGCACTTTTTCTTGCTCTCCATATCTTTATTATACTCTGCTCATCTGAAGCATATTCTATTACCGAACATCTATCTGCAAGAGCTTGCTTGCACGCTCTCATATCTTCTTCTACTTTGTTAATGCTGTAATTGCCTGCAAATTCAATAATTAGCAAGCATCCCCTACTCTGTAACTTGCTATTACCAGAGCTCACGACGGTCTGATCTAACATTTCAAGTGCAACGGGAGAAAACATCAAGATTGCAGGGACTGCTGAAATAGCACTTAGTATATCTTGGAACCCTAATACCATCAAAGACCTAAATGCAGGGATGTCCAGGATGCGCAGCTTTGCTGAAGTAATTATACCAAGTGTGCCCTCAGAAGCGGCAAAGACTTTTTGTGGATTGAACTTACCTGAAACAACCGCATCCAGCCTGTAGCCACAAGAATTTTTACTCACGCTTGGATAACGATGTTTAATTTTATGAACATTCGGGAAAAGTAATTCTCCAAGTTTTTTCATCTTACTGTCGTATTTGGATTGGCTTGCAAAACCTAGCTGGCCGTCGGCATATACCACATTAATCTCATCGAGAAAGGAAATAGTGCTGCCGTAGCCCAATGAGTGAATACCACTGGAGTTATTTGCTATCATACCTCCTATTGTGCAGTAGTTGCTGCTAGCAGGATCAGGTGGTAGGAACTTGTTCCTCTTTTTCAGCTCCTTGTCTAGCACACCTTTCACGATCCCCGGCTGGACTGTGACAGAGTCGTCGTCGATGTCTATTATTCTATTCATGTGTTTTGAAAAATCAAGAATTATACCATGAGACAAGGACTGTCCAAGAAGCCCTGTGCCAGCGCCTCTTGCGGTTATTGGTATTTTGTTGGACGAAGCATATTCGCATATTCGCTGAACGTCACATTCATCAGCGGGAAACCCGACTGCAGTAGGCCGGATTTCGTAATGGCTCGCATCTACAGAGTATATGTGTCTGCTCCAGCTGTCTTCAAGAATTTCGCCCTTTGCTACACAAAGCAAGTCACGGGCTATGTTCATGACTTTATATAGCTACACACATATAACAAATTTTCCAGAATAGAGCGATGAGGCACAACTACGATTATCATTATAATAGTTTTCTATTTTCAGTCATAAATCAAGATATATTCGAGCACAGTTAATCCAATGAAGGAATGTTAACCGACTAATACCGAAGATAGTAGTCTATCTTATTGTGTGAAGATTTCATAAAAGCTGCATATCCTTTTCTCTCCTAATAATATAGTGTACGGTATTAACAGTACTTGACATCTAGATGGTTTCCGCTCTAGCTAAGGACTAAAGTTCATCAAGGAGATAATCCGTTATGGGAAATGAGTGGCATAATAAATGATTGTGCTAAGTAGCCCACAAAATCTCTACAGTATATCCAACAAAGTTTAAAAGCTCTCTCGTGCGTGTTCTATATTGTTGGTAACACCATTGAAGAGCAATAGCGATACAATAATTGCGGCATGTGCATTTTGTGATGCAAGAATTGGGTTTGGGGAGAGCATTTGTCCTGACTGCATGAAAAAATACAATATCAGGTCTTATGATCTGGGCAATGATGGTTGCGGTTGTGACATATAATTATATAAAAAAGGGGTCAGAAAGTTGGTATGATAATCATCCGAGTCATACAGCCACCACATCCTCATCCCCTGCGCTAATCAATGCTCATTCTGTCCATTATATCTTACGTTTTTAATATTCCTCGTTTTTAATATTCCTCGTTTTTCTCTTTCTTTTGAGTTATTGTACTCCCTCTTGAGCAGAAGGTCTAGCCTTGACTATTTTATCCTCCATTTCTTTTGAGAGATGAGTCGTCCGTTATCATAATGCAATAAAAAAATTGTACGTAAAAATCACCAACCGCTCCAGAATAAACAATCGTAGTTATCAGATAGATGGACACGCATATGCAAAGAGATGCACGTGCCCGGTAGGGACCTCGTCCCTTGTGCGTACAAGCATAACTCATGTATTTCTTTGTTCATGCAAAGTCTTTTTATGCAATAATGAATGGATATCGACACACATCCTTTTCTTGCTTTTCAGTAGCCCTTGGCGATTATGAGGTTACTTTCAACATTAAGATCACTTCCTATCAAGACTCCTTTGGTTTTGATGATTGCTATCTTTCTTTTTGGTAGTATACCTATAGGGAATACTCAACTTCCATCGAACGAATCGGTACCTCTGCATGAACGCAATAGCACCTTTCAGAGTATAGGTGATAAATTTAGTATAACAGTGCCAGCTGGTTGGGTGATTCAAGACATTGAGAATACTGACACCTATACATTATTAGAAGAGATGATGCAAGGGTCAAGACTACTTGCACAAATCTGCCCCAAAGATCAGGCAATTGCTGATAATGAGGGAACTTATGACTGCGCGGAGTCCAATGAGAGCATATATCTTGAACAATATCGCGACCTAGCCAATCAACCTGAATTTGCTTCTCTTGCCCATGACAACGCAACAAATCAGAATCTTTTAGAGTATCGCATAATGAGGCTTCAGAAGCTTGGTTACAGCGAAATTAGCATCCTTCACACCACAAACACAACGGTTAATGTTATCGATAGTGACACAAATAAGACAATAGCTATGGTGCCAGCCAGTCTTGTAGAAATGAGATATAACAGTCCAAATTCAACCGACACAAGAGGCTACTTTCTACTATCTAGTACAAATGCTACATCAAACTCAGGGATGATATCAGGATATAGTCTGTCTTATGAAGCTAATGCAGCAACATCGCCGTCTAACATTCCTCCAGAACCAATTCTGCGCATATTCCAAAGCTTTGGGTTTATCAAAGAAGCAAGAGGAGAATTAGCACCTCTGAATGTGGAAAATAATGATTATAGCAACGACACTTACACTTCAACTGGGATACCAACCCGATCTCATCTTGATCTCTTGCCTCCTGCCCTTGGTTTTCATGAGCAGACTAACGCTAACAATAGTAAGTCATAAGCAGTTGTTAAATAATGAAATAGTATAAAAGAAAAAAAAGTAAAGGACTATAAAAGTCATCTGCTAGGGTGTTGAAGAAATGTCAACCAAGACTACTCCAGCACATAGCGCAAAACTGATAAACACAGGATATAGATCAACTAGTAAATTGCATCAGGTAGGAAAATTCGCTTGATACTGAAACTTCTGATCAAACCCAAACGGTGGAGTTACAGGCGTTTGATGCTGTTACCATTACAACAATAAAAATCTCCATATCACGGTATACCAATATGGCACATTCATTTTGTTTTCGTGGCGTTATGGGTGTTGCCTTTTGTGCTACTGTTAATCAGGTTTTAATTGTTCAAAGGACCCTGTCAGTAGAAATTTGGTTTCAAACTTTTTAAATCCACAGCTGGATGCAAGCTAATAAAGATACTCTCTTAATTTGATATTAACTCAGCTACTACCAAAAATTTTATGCATTACATCTTTGGCTTGATTTTGTTTTTCTTCAGTTATATTAACGAGGACCATTCCCTCTAACGGCTGGCCATAGAGAACGGTGGAGCCCTTCGGCGCCATTATGAATAGCGGTAAGGCAAGCATGTCCTCTTCTCCTTGTACTTTCACTGTAACCGGCGGAGGCATTTCTAATGCTATTTGCAAAACATCAACTGCTTCCTTTGAAATTGTACCTGCGGGGTTAGCGCATAGCATCTCCTTGGTATGATATTTGATAAATCGTTTGCGCCGCGACCTACGTTCCAACCCGTCAATGACTGCAAGGTGCGGTGTTATACCAAAAGATATGAGACGTTCGGTGGTTGCGTCGCCAACCGTGATTATCCTCTTAGCGTCCGCCAGCATTGATAAGATTTTTTGTTTGGTTATGTTCTTTTCAGGTACAAGCGTTCCAAAGGGTCTTTTTAGGATATGTTTGTCTCTTATATAAGCCGGCATTACTCTTTATTGGCCTGCTCAGTTTGTTGATTTTCCGACTGTTCCTGAGCCTTGATCTCTGAAGCTAGGATGCTAATTCTTCCTGCAATCAGCTTGGCAGCCTTTGTGAAGACCTGTGACTGAACTGAGTCTGGCTCAGAGATTATGGTGGGCTTACCAACATCACTGCTTTCCCTTATACCGGGGTGGAGCGGGATCTCGCTTATGAACGGTAACCCGAAGTCTTCGCTTATCTTCTTGCCACCGCCTTTACCAAACAAAGAAATCTGCTCGTTGCAATGGGGACATTCAAGATAGCTCATATTTTCAATGATGCCTACAATTGGTACATTAAGCTTGTTGAACATTCCGATTGCCTTAACTGCAACATTCATTGCCACCTCCTGGGGTGTTGTCACTATGAGGATACCTGTAATAGGTATCGTCTGTGCTATTGTCAAAGGTGCATCGCCTGTGCCGGGCGGGAGGTCAATTATCAAATAATCTAGCTCACCCCAACTCACATCTGTCAGGAATTGTTTGACGATGCCAGAAACAATTGGGCCCCTATAAATGCCCGCCTGTTGCGATTGCTCATAGAAAAAACCCATTGAAATGACCTTGACACCTTCGACCTCCGGAGGTTGGATCTTATTATTGACTACTTCTGGCGATGCCTTGAGGCCAAGCATTAAAGGGACGCTTGGGCCATAAATATCAGCATCAAGCAATCCAACTTTTGCACCAGTATGGGCTAATGCAAGGGCGAGGTTTACGGAAACAGTAGTCTTGCCCACGCCTCCCTTCCCGCTTGCCACTGCGATAATATTCTTGACACCAGGCAATAGC
>JBKPEN010000279.1:0-7115 GCA_046728425.1 Thermoproteota archaeon | reverse complement strand
TCCATATGATGTGCAATTGTTAAAACTAATACCTATATTCTACTTGGTTATGGTGCTATAGCTAATAAATACTTCTTTCTGTTTTGTAAAATATTCCTTCATCTTCAAATAAGCCGTACAAAGATCCCATTACAAATGCGGTGATGGTATTGTTGACCGTTCTTGTACTCCTGCTCCTGAATCTTTTGCTTTTGCTCTTACAATGTTTTCTCGAATTCTTTTCGATACATAAAGAATAATCTGCAGCTCTTTTAATATGCTATACTTTCCACCGATAGATATGGCAAGAGGAGTAAAGAAAGGAGTTAGCAAGCAAAAATTTGAAAGAACCGTAAAGAAAATAAAACGTAAAGGTAGTGCCAAGAATCCTTATGCAGTAGCAAATGCAAAGCTGGGACGCAAGAGTAGCAGCAAAAGAAGAAGAAGAAGAAGAAAATCACCCAAGTAAGTCAATTAATATTTTCAATTTTCAGAGTCTATATCTGAAAATGCATAACGAAGAGATATGTCACAAGAACCAATAGCATGGCTATTGGAAGATAAATGAAAAAAAGATCGATTACAGGATTTGTTGTTGTGTGCTAATCGATTTTGATTTCTTTTCCTTTTGTCTTGCCTTTCTTTTTAAAAGTTATTGCAAGTATGCCGTTTGTATAAGTTGATTTGGCTGTCTCAAGATCTGCATCTTGGGGCAATTCTATTAAACGGCGATACCTTTTGGATGCGCTCTCTATTGTTGATACTTCAACTGAATCATCATATACATTTATTTTTATATCCTGTTTTGAAACGCCCGGCATCTCCAGTGTTACTTTGATATCTTGATCAGTAGTTGTGACGTCTGCTAGTGGCTCTCTTTCTGCAGTCAGTGCAGGCGGCACCATGCCACCGCCAAGTGGTGATCTAACATTACCAAATTGCTTTACCTTTGGTTTTCCGTCAGGTCCTATAGTCACAGAATAGCCATAAACTAATGGGCCTACCTCTCTTACCTTTCCTCCAGTAGGAGTATCATATTCTCTAATCAGCTCTTTAGGGACCCTATCAATGTCTCGTAGCGTTTCTTCAAACATCCTTTCCATATCTCTTGTCATTTCTTCAAACTCTCGGAAGATATTTCCTCCTCCAGTCGGTCCTCTTCTACCCGCTCCCCATGGCGACCACCTTCTGAACCACTCATCGATATCTCTATCTCTAATGCTCATTACTATCATGTTTCAGCCTTAACAGAATTAAAGGTTAAAGATTGATCTTTTATTTATAATTGCCTGATTCTTTTAAGCCCACAGTTTTCGGTATTATCATCTTATTGTTGTTGTCCCAAAAAATCTTGTAGCTTTTTACTTTAGAACTAACATCAATATCAGTAGTAACTAACAGTCTGAATCAGACCGCTGAGCACTACTCCACTTAGATCGTTTTCCTTGAGAAAAATTTTCCGGTAGCGGAGCAAAACTAGCAGAAGACACTATTAAATAATAAAGGAGTAGTGAAACAAATAAGGTTTCTTTTGTAACAACTTGGTTTATCGCTTGATTTATCGTTTAGAAAAATTATACTATACTTTAATTTATGATAATGAGTAAATATGTTTGCCGTGAATGAAACACGTAAGGGTTGGGTTTCGGCTCAACACCTGCTTGGAGTAGTTCACGGCACTTATCTTAGCCCTTTTCACTATTGTATAGGTGTGATCCTCTTTGTTTCTTTTTACTTCTTTTCCAAACTAAAGAAAAATTGACATAACTCCTACTGTTACTTCCCAAGAATCAGTGAAGATGGTTTTGTCTCTATACCATGCATGCATTCTCAAACTGTTATCAGTATCAGATATCATCAACTGCAATCTTGAAATATGCGCGTCAATGACTGGTACTTACATGCCTACTTAGATCATCTTCTGTATCAAATGCTGTTCTGCATAGCTCACATAGATATACACGAAAATCTTCAGGAGTTGTATTCTTTGCAGTATACACTGGCCTTGAATATTTTGGCAGAATTACCTCCACCTCTGGATAAACTGCCGCATAGCCAGGAAAATCTTTTACATAATAGCGTGACGCGTCAGGCACTGCATCTCTTTCATAATTTTTTCTGATGTACTCTTCTGGCACCTTTAGCCATAAGATATTGCCATCTCAACCTTCAGCTTTTCCTATGGGAATGTAATAGTAATGAACATTCACAAATTCTCTTTTAACTACGATAAAGTCGCGGCTTACCGCATCAATATCTCCAATATCTACATGTCACTTGTATGAACTGATTCATTAATTAGGTCAACCCAGCTTTTCTTCTTTTCCGCATTCTTTAGCGGTTTGTCCGATAAGACCATTTGACATTCGTATTAAAAACGCGCAATATGATATTTAGTAACTTCAAAAGTTTTTATGTGCAATTGCAATACTACATCCTCTACTAGATTGATGCTTCAACTAACTAATTGCAAGTTACTTTAGGATGATGTGAAAGATATTGATAATCAAAGATGGAGTAGAGAGAAGAAAGAAATTGTGTAAAAATTTAACAAACAGTCGTGAAACTAGGTATCCTACTCAGATTATATTTGAACTGCCAAGGTTGACAGGATAAGATTTGATAGTATCGGCAGCCAACACTTTGGTCTCTAGCTTGACTATTAAGAAGATGATGATATTTAGAATACGTAGACGCTCTCTTTCTTAAAGACAGCGGTAGTTTTCCTTTGGCAGCTTCAAAATGGTTAAAGTTTTACAGAATATATGCAGCTATAGTACTAAATCATGGTAATGTCAAAACTATTGTTACAATTGATTATCCCACATAGAGATGGCTTTTACAGAATGGAATATGATAATGATTTTTATGGTTTCTTCTTAAAGCATACCATCGATCAACTGAACATTAGCTTCCACTCACCGGACCTTGTTATTCTAAGGCCAATAGAAGAAATTCCTGACTTTTTAATTGATATGCATAGAATGCAATGCAACTCAGATCTATTGCTAGAGTGGCTTTTGGATACCACCACATTCAAAAACGAGGATGACAAACAGCTGGCAAATCAAAAACGTAACAACAACAATAATAATAATAATAATGTCAAACTCCTTGTTCTATGCAATTTTGATGCATATTCAAATGGTTTGAATTTTGTGTTCGGTCAGGCTCATATGAATGGCAAAGTGGCAGCTGTCTATCTTCCAAGGCTGAGGCAGGAGTTCTATGGTCTAGAAGAGAACGAGAATCTATTCCTACAGAGAGTGCTCAAAGAAGCCGTACATGAGATCGGACACGCATTTGGACTTGGTCACTGCCCAATCAGTCGATGTGTCATGCATTTTAGTAATTCAATATCCGATACTGATGCCAAAGCAAACGATTTCTGTCAGGCTTGCAGGATCAAAATTGATGATAGACTGTGAACTTCAGCCATATATGTTTAGGTTGATATCATCAGCTTGTCGTCTTCAAAATCTTCTCGTCTTTTTACCTCACCCCTTGCTATTGCTTCATTTAATGGCTTGGCAAGTGGTTGGGCGATGATGAATCCACAGGTTATATCCCTCAAAGCAGGTGTATTTTCATGTGCCACACTACATCTATTGGCCCAGCACCATAATCTTTACCTGCTTCAACTTCAAAGCCTTTCCGTATTCCTAGCTTCATTAGAACTTCTATTGTTGAGGCAATCTTCTTGGCACATCGCTATTCTTCTCGTTTATATACATTCAATGAAAATTGATGAGTTATTTTACAAAAAAGAACTTAATAAGATAAATAAATCCCGTTTCTTTGCTTATATTACATTTTGAGGTCGCTGACATATTTTATTCATTTCTGAAATCGTACTGAGTACGCTTCCTGCCCTTTTTCTCCATATTCTGCTGTTTTAATATACTTTCTTTCAATGTGGATTCCATAATCTCTGGCTAGTCTCTCTTTGTCTTTGCTTATCCAACTACCAATTGACACATTAAAGAGTACTTCAAATGGTTCTGCCTCTGCTACCATGCGACTAGCACCGACGACAGGAGGACCGATGATGTTCAAATCCTCAATCTTAACCAAAGTGCACAAGCCAGAGTCAATTCCTAGAGATAGACCGGTGTCGGCCGGAAAATTTGTAGAGTTTGTGCGATATTCATTCATGACTTCTGGAAAGATAGAAAGTAGCGCGTCAGAGAAAGATAGGATCTCTGAAATATATTTTTGCTGATTTTCCTCATCCCCATATATCCAATAAATAATAAATCCATCTCCGGTAAACTTGTCAAACCATCCTTCATTCTTGCTAGCTGTATCTCTAACAGCCTTCATAAAATCCCGGGTTATCTGTGCAAATCGTTTTGATGAAATAGATTCTTTCATTAGAAAAGTAGACTTTCGGATATCACCAACAAGGACATGAACACCAACCTGATCTCCACTCTTAACTAATCTTTCGAGTTCCTGTGGTGGGATAATTTTCTGCCATTCATCCGGTGCATGATTTGATAAACCAATCTTATCGCTCAGGATGGAAGAATTATGGGCATGATGATAATTAGTATTATGGTCAAAACCAGCTGAATCCTCACTTCTTTCAATGTCTATCATCTTCCAATGTTATCATCGTTAGACAAAGGCTTTATGAGCTTTTGTTGAAATCAGCTGCCTGCTTGTCGCAGGATGCCAAATCTGAATTTAATTAACCATTACTCTAGCTTGCAAACATGAATATCTATCAGAGGTCAGCCAATGCACAACCGTCCCTCTAATAGTCAACTCATTTACATAATACTTTTACTTAAAGATCTAATGGATGAGATTAGGGGAATTAAAAAAGAGATCGATGGTATAAACTAAGGATTAGAAGGCATAAGAGATGATCTCAGTGGCAAAAGCATCCATGATAATTCAAGTCCTTAATGTGTGATACTAATAGTTGGGCCAAGCTTGACTCCAATACACGTAGCTCGAGCGTTGCTGATCCAAAAATCAGGGACTTCAATTACTATATGACCTCAATTCACTTAACGATTAGGAAAGATTCTACTAAAAGCCATTGATCGCCAGCTACGAATCAACAAGCGCTCAGCTTGCTGAGCCGAGTATAGCTACATAATATAGATCCTCTTTTGGCAAGCACTATAACCACTCATATGATAGAGTACTGCGTCTTGTTGTACACACTATGTCATCGAAATTACTTGTATTGAGCATTGGGCTAGGCCAAAAGAAATATTCTTTCAAACTAAAGCATTAAACAATAATCTAGGAGAAGAACATTTCAGATAATTGACAAACGCATTTTAGGGATTCCGTCCTTGATTTGATTATAAATGTCTGAGAGTGAAGAGCAGCATACACAATCTTCTGATCTTCCAAGGACTGGATATGAAGCGGCAGAAGAAGAAAGGCGGTCTTTGGAGATGGAGGACGAAGGACGCAATGCTCATGTTGCTTCGCTGGAGGAAGAAGAACCTGCGGCGGAACCTACCAAGCAGCAAAAAAGAGACGAAACGAAAGGAAAGCGACGACGTAATATTACTACAGCTATTGGTGTGGCTGCTTCTGCATGGCAGGTGACACTATTTGATTTAGGCAAGCAGCTGAACAGACAGAGGATGCTTATGGAGAGGATGGCAGAAGATATTAAGCATCTGAGGAAACAATTCAATCAGGTGCAGAGAGACTTGGCAAAGTTTGAAAAGCGCATGGAGAAAATGAAGACAACAACATCATCAACAAAAATAGGAAAGCGAAGAGGTTAGTGTTGTTATTACTATTTTCGTTTCCGTAGCGTTCTGGATTTTATGTTTCCCAACTCTATGCAACAATTCAAAAGCGCTTTCAAGTATGTTCTCTATTTTCGGGAAGCAGCTCGATTGCTTTGAGAACAGATTTCATATTTTCATACCTGCTCTTTTGTATAAGCCCAAAACATCTTTGCTCATAGCAGGATCATTCAATGGTTCGAGCCTGATAGGACGGGCCAAGTTGACATATTTGATAATGATGACGCCAAAGTTTGAAGCGGTAAATGGGACTAAAGGTCACGAAAAAGCGGACATAGCTTTTATGTTACGCCTATTTACCTTTACGACCTCTGGCTCTAGTCCTTGCAAATCCATTTGGTAAAATGGACCGGTTGAATCTAAATGAGACTTTCACTCTCATCAGACTAAACTTTGTTCGTTCAGGATAGTGCAGTGCACATAAACGATGTATGAACCCTGTATACCTCTGTTGATTTGTTCAGAATTATAAAAGAGACTATCAATTTTTTATAGTTAGATGACGTGGTGCCAAGCTGATATCGCCATAATCGTTCAACACTTCTTTCTTCCGCTAGTAGTTGATGGACTGAATTTAACAAGTTAAGAGGGATATATTGCAGTGGAAGAATTAGAAAAAGTGAGGGCGCTTAAGAAAATAGAAGATGCAGTAATAACCTCTATAATGTTTAAGAGACCATTCTACTTTATATGATAGACGAAGGTTCCAAAAAGAAGATAACTGCAGACTTTCAGTGTTTTGTATGTGGTGCTATTTTTACGAGTGAGGAGGACAGGCGCCAACATCTAGAGAAAGAAATGCATGGGGCAACCGAAAAGAAGGATATTGATACTGTGAAAAGACAGACAGAGCTAAGTGAGATGCATAGACAAGCATATGAGTAGATAGAGCATCAATATTAATACACAGCTGTTAGGCCATGTGCTCCGTGTGTACGTATTCTGATATTATTAGCAGTAACAGAGGAGATTTTAAAGAAATAGATAAAGCTAGAACTAGTATAATTATGCCTCGACTGTTATATACTAGAGATTGGAGATGCGTTAGATGAGCGAGCAACAACAACCTCAGCTTTATCAATACAGCGTCAAAATAGAAATGACTGCCAAAGGTCTGGCCATGCCTACGATCCATGTTTACTCTAATGATATGGAAACATCTAGAAAGCAAGCAGTAGAGCAATACGCCAAGGTAATAGAAGAGTTAAAAAGTAAAGGCCTACCAGTTGCAGCTCCTGACTTCAAAACATAAAAAAGACCTCTTTCTATTGTATTTGCTGGTCGCATGCATTGTAGAGCGTGCCCTATAAGAATGCACATATCTTACATTGCACTCAAAATTCTGTAATACAT
>JBKPEN010000156.1:0-5191 GCA_046728425.1 Thermoproteota archaeon | reverse complement strand
TTATGGGTATACAGAATAGTAAGGTCATTAACTAGGTACATTCTTCTCTCAGATAGATTCATTGAGACTGGAAATGATAGATACGCTTTGCTCGCAAAACAAGTGCATGAATCAATAAATGAATTTCTACGTTCTGAAGTTGATGATGATGAGGCGCAACATCTCATTTATTCTATAGATTATTCATTAGAGCAATTTTCAGCATTTTGGAAATTTGAGCAAATTATAAAACGTCATATACTTAAAAATCGTACTTTCTCCTATACCGAATTAAGACATTTTAATCTATCAAAATCATCAGATGCCTCACTAGTCTATTCAAAGGTTTTGGATGCGAAGCTTCCAAGCTTTAATGAAAATGTCGCTTTAGTTCTTCATTACAATCAGGCGCTGCTTGATATACAAGACGACTGGGAGGATATAGAGGATGACGTTCAGGAAGATATGCCCAATATCTTCGTTATGGCTGCTGTTGACAGTATTCCATACGACAGAATAAAAAAATCCAGACATGATCTGATCAAAGCGGTTGTATTGAGTGCAACCAACTCATCTAGAGGACCTATTGGTAGGTTAGTAGATGAGCTTCACGCCTCAAGCAAGAGCATTTCTATTCCTGAAAACTTCGCTTTCCTACAATCCCTATCAGATCGTTATGCTGATACATTGAAAAGAAAGATAATAACTTCTTCAGCGAATTCTTAATAAATGATTCGCTGATCATTATGATGATAGGTTGTTGCCTGTAATTCCCTTAACCAGTGCAAGCTATAGGCCTCAGAATGCTAGGCATAGAACTGTGACATCATAAGTAGTATGAGCTATAGACTTGCTCAAACAGAACATTATATTGTAGTAGAGAAATATCTTGGCAAAAAGAGAGAGAGACACACCCCAAGAAGTCATATTAATAACATTATAAAAGAAGAACTAAAATAATTATTATTATATCATCAGTCCATTCAAGCAGAGGTTCTCTACTTATTTTGTAGTTGCTTTTGCTGGTGGCAACTTACAAGGACATAATGTCTGTGCTCAGACTTCCTTCCTTTTTTTCTTTCCTACTTCTGAGCTGTATTATATTATTTATTCACAGGCATTCCCATCGACAACGCTCTTCGTCTCATGATCCACATAAATGCTGTTATAGCTAATGAGCAAACGGCACCAATCAAAAATATTGTAGTAAATGCCATGTCGTTTGGAACACTGGTTGTTGTAGTTGTACCTACATCAGTTGTAGTCGTAACTTCTGATGTATATAGACTGAGAAATACTCCTGCAATAACTGGACCTATTGCACCTCCTATAATTCGCATAGTGCTGTAAGTAGCTGAAACTACAGCGGTGGATTCACGCGGTGTGAAGAATATAATCACATTTGCTGATAATGTTATAAATGCTCCGCCAACAGCGAACAATACCAATGAGCCTGCTACCTCTGCGTAAGATGAATGAAGAAACATGAGAACAAGAATACCTACAGTTAAGACGATGGAACCGGGAATAATGAATTTCAGGTTTCCATATTTCACAGTCAGAATTCCAGCTATGGGTCCCAATATTACAAAGACCAACGCTTGCGGAAGCTGCAAGCCTCCAACTTGCAAGACATTTAGTCCTAAACCGTAAGGTTCTGGTGTTTGACCAAGCGTTGGAATAGTGGAAAAAATTGATATACTGAACTATGCCAAGGAGAAGGTAGATAAAATTTCCGACTCTAATGATCCTGTGAAATGCCAGTTTCAAATCAACAAGCGGAATTTTGCTTCTATTTTCAATGACAAAGAACGCCATAATTGATACGATTCCTATAGCCAAGAAAATCCAAAATAATCCAATTGACTGGTCTGTCCCCCCACCAAGAAAAGTGATACTTAACATGAACGTACTTACGGTTAGTATGAGCGTTATTAGACCAGACCAGGTATTCTATTATTTTGCTAAAACGCTTTGGACTGGTATCTTTAACAACTTTTTCTTCAACGGCTTTGGGAATAAATTTCCAGAGCAAGAAGAAAAACAAAATGGCGAATGGTATTGCAGTCAAAAATACACCCTGCCATCTGGCAAAAAAGACCACTGTGCACCAAGCACTAAACCAATGGCACTACCTCCTTGATACATAGATAAAATCATACCTTGAGCGAATGGAAATTTCGCGGGTGGAAAGAGATCTCGTGCAATTCGAACACTAACCGGAACAAGAGCTACAGGTACACCTTGAAGAATTCTAAGACCTATTAATGTGTAAAAGTTATCTGTTAAAGGCGCTAATATTACTTCCACAATGTAGCATATAAACACCACAAGCAACATTTTTTGGCGCCATAAATATCCCCCAGTCTACCTATTATTATGGTGACTGCAGCGCCGGAGACTAAATATGCTGTAAGTACCCAAGTAACAAGTGAATAGTCTATACCAAAATCTTCAGCCATCATAGGCAATGCGGGGGATAGCGAGGTGTGAACATAAAGCACTAGAATTATACTTAGGCCCATGATCCAAAGACTGCGGTTGGCACCCTTTGGTACTTTCAAATTTTGACTGCCCATAGCTTCATTGTCTGGACTTGACAATATCTCTAACGATGTGTAGTCAAGTTGTAGCTATAAAAATATGTATGCGTCAACTTCTACACATATGTATCAACTGAGGACTCTAATGCATTGACGAGAAGACGATGGTTATGACACTGTTCAATCTCAGGGACATTTGGATAGGCTGTTAATTAGGGACATTCTGTGTTAAGTTAGGGACATGGCTGATTGTTAAGATAGTGACATATGCATTTCAACAGCTCATTACAACTGCTAGTCTTATTATGATTGTGTCGACTTGGGTGTCGAAAAATGGGTGTTCAGAAATGAGTGTTCAGAAATGAGTGTCGGTAGGCTTAGACCCAATATTCGATAATAGGTCATTAATAGTAATTGCCTTTATCGTTAAGCCATCGCGGAGATTGCACCTTGCTATTTCTTCATAAGCTCCTCTGCCAAAACTGAAAGCAACAATAACTCCTTCATTGCTGTTAGCCCGTCTTAGTGCAGTTTGGAAGTTGTCTATCACATTTCTTCCAACATCATCTGATTGCTTAACCTGTATCGGGATTCCTTCAAAAGTATATCCGTCAATACCCATATCTGAAGATTTCCGCTATGATATCCTTTCGAAGAGCCGCTGGATTACCCAATTCTGAAACTCAAAATGGTCAATCTTGCGCAGTTCTTTTTCAGTCATGGGCATTCCCATAACTACAAAATGTCGGGCACCTAATGATATCATCCTCTTTCTCATCAACTCACAATCAGTAGGTGATATGTCTATACCAATCCATCTTCTTCCTAATCTGTGTGCTAGTGCAGTGGCAGTACCACAACCACAAAAAGGATCAAAGACAATATCCATTGGATTGGAGCTGGTTTTAATAATTCTTTCAAGTAATAACTCAGGTTTTTGAGTGGGATAACCTAAATCTTCCCTAGAAGTGCCAACGGGTTTTATATCTGTCCAAATATCCTGAAGCTCAACACCTTTCATTTCATCCAGATATCGCTTGTAGCGTGGAACATTTCCCGGTTTAGTTTGAACGATTCTCCCTTGTTTGTAAAGCTCTTCCATTTTTTCTTTGCTATATCGCCAGTATCTCGTTACACCAAGGAACTCGTATTTCGGATTTCCTTTAGTTGCTGCTCCAGGGCCTGCGGTATCACTTAGCGTAAACTTTCTGCCGTTTGGATCAGTTCCGTCATATGAACGGTTGATATACTCCTGTTCATATGGTGTAAACTACGTATTCCAAGTATAGTTAGCAGGAGCAGATTTCACGTAAAACAATATTGTATCGTGTAAGCGGCTATAATGTTTGGCTCCTTGTTTTCTGTCGCTATGCGCAGTTTGTCTCCTCCAAATAATTTCATTTACAAAGTTGCGCTCACTGACAAGATCAACTATCACCTTCTCAATGTTACCATTGAATCGAGCAGAGTACAAACGTACCATTCATTGTATTTTGTAACTGGCTTAACATTAGCAACCAAGTGTAACCTTATAAAGGTCGCATAGAACCAGTTAATATATTGCAAACGTCTGAGTCTCAGCCTTGGCTTAGAATGCTTCAGATCGTTTTAGGCGGATTATGCATATTGTTATCCCTCGTTATTTTAGCATACATTGGTCCTGCAATATTGACAATTATTTTGATTCTTTCGGTGATTTTGCTAATTGTCGGAATTGAAAGGATAGCTGTTGGGATAGCTATGCCGACATCTTCCAAAGGATCACGCTACGCTAATATTGGAATTGGTCTGCTAGTAATAGCCTTTTCTATTGTACTTATGCAATTCCCAGTATTCACTTCAGCGGTTTTAGTTGTTCTGGCTGCAATCGCTTTACTCATAAATGGTATTGCGAGGATAATACAGGGTATATCATTCAAGTCTTCAGGTTCATCAAGAGCTTTTCGTATAGGCGTAGGAGTTCTCAGCGTTGCAGTATCTATTCTAGTGATAGCACAACCAATATCCTTCGGGTTGGTTCTATTCGCTATTATGATTTCTATCGCATTTCTAATAAGCGGAATAGAGATGATGGTAATTGGAATATCTGGTAGAGAACGGTACACAAGAATTATCTCTTCGTCTTAAACAGGAAGTTGGTGTACGCCTAAAGTTTGTAACTAGCCTATTAGAATATGAAGCAGAGTTTGATCTGAATTTGTAATGGCACAACAACAACACAAATTGTTATGAGACTCCAGAGACTCTATATTGCTCCTGTTATTTTCACGTGATGTCTTTGGCTATTAACGGGGTCATCTTAGTAGCAAGGTGCTTCACTCTGATACCTAGGAACACACATGCAATTGCCAAAACAAGTCCCATCCCAAACAAAATGTTAAATGCGACTGGACTTGGAATACTTTCCTCAACATTATCAACGGTAATAGAGACCGTAACAGATGTTAAAATTACAGTTGTGATCACTGGACCTATTGCACCTCCTACAATTCTCATCATATTTGTAATAGCTGAGGAAATTCCAGTATATTCTCGTGGTGAAAATGAAATAATCGTGTTAATAAATGTGGTTGGTAATAGTGCTCCAGCGATACCAAATAAAAAGAGTGCACCATTAATAGCTTGTGATGTGGAATGGAAGAACAAAAGCAACAAAAATGAAACAGCAG
>JBKPEN010000150.1:0-10441 GCA_046728425.1 Thermoproteota archaeon | reverse complement strand
AACAATTAAGAAGTATATAAATAATGCCGTACGAATTGCCTCAGGCAACGTATTATGAATAGAGTAAACTCCTCATTACAAGACACCAAGTAACATAGCTTTATGTTAAGGGCTAGAGAGTATCAAGTGTGGCTGCATGATTTTGCTACTCAGCGCAGTAGTTAGTCACAGAGTTATATATATAGAGAGAGAACTTGTCATTTAATTCTCTAGCAGTTCCTATACATTGGCAATTGCTATAAGATAACAATTGCCAACCTTAAAGTATGCATATATAGTGACTACAGTATAGTAAGAAACATGTCTGCACCATCATCTTCATCATCTTCTTCTTTGGCCTCAAATTCACATGTTCAACCCCTTCCAGACGAAGGAGACATTGTTGTTGCAAGTGTTAGAGACATCAAGGGTCATGGAGCGTACGTTACCTTAGACGAATATGAAGGACTGACAAGCTTTCTTTCCATAAGAGAAATTGCCAGCGGATATGTGCGCAACATCCAGCGTTTTGTAAAACCAAAGCAAAAGATCGTTCTAAAAGTAATAAAAGTTAACAGGACGAGAAAAGAGGTAGATACATCGCTTAAGCAGATCTCTGGTGAAGAGAGAAAGTCAAAGCTCATTGAGGTAAAAAGAAATGAAAAAGCCGCAGGATTTCTGGATTCAATTAAAACAAAACTGAATCTAAACGATATTCAGATGAAAGAAATTCAAGACAGCATTCTTCAAAATTATGATGATGTCTATTCACTTTTCGAATCAGTAGCAACAAAAGGGATGGAAGATGCAGTCAAAAAACTCGGCTTTGCGGAAGAGATCATGAAGGCGATAGTAGAGGAAAGTAACAAGATACGGATTCCTCAAAACGAGATCCGAGGAATCATGGAAATTTCCTCGAAGAAACCTGATGGGATTGAAATTATCAAAAGTGTGCTTGTTGATGCAGCAGAAGGTACTAAGACTAACCCAAGTAACATTAGTATTTCATATATTGGAGCTCCAAGGTATAGAATTGCGATCAAAGCAGAGAATTTCAAGATGGCTGAAAAAGCAATGTCTCGTGCTATTGAAAAGATCCAGAAAGGAATAGAAAAAAATCAAGGGAATTTTAATTTTACAAGAGAGAAATCAAAAAAGAAGCTATAAATCGCCTGGTTCAAGGGCTATCCAAATATCCAAACAGTAGTTTTTTAAACATAGATCAAAGAAAAGATGTGTGTGTATCTCCGTCTTGCTCATGTATTTGTTCATGCCACTATGATGTGCAATTGTTGTGGGCTCTGCTAATGAGATTCTCGGAATGTTGGCCATATTCCATCGAAATGTTTCTTCTACTTTATTTATTATCCAATGTTAGCCTATGCTAATAATGATGGCCTAGACCAATAATATTAGCATAGACAAAGGTTTATTACTCAAGTTAATTTATTAATTATGTACAAGTAATGATTACTGTCAAAGTTATTGTAGCCGTGGCTGTTGTAGCTGCAGTTCTATCTACTACGTTTGCAGTTGCCAGTCAATCTTTTGTTAATTTCTTAGCGAAAGCACAAGATGCTGAATTAAGAAAAAATACTATTGGAGGCCATACGGCAGGTTACGGTTTACAGGAGACCAGCGGAGACATTTTAGATCCTGTAAACAGTTACAACTCTGCCAGCGGACAGATGGTAATAGACCCTGACAACTATCTCAGATCCTTTAACTACGGTCACATTTCCAAGCTTGCTGACGGGTCCACTGTAAGGGAATTTACTCTTGTTGCAGACGATAGGCAAACGAAGGAAATAGCACCAGGCGTATTCTACAATGTATGGACTTTTAATGGTACCATACCTGGCCCAACTCTAAGAGCTACCGAAGGCGATCTCATAAGAATAAATTTCATCAACAACGGATCAAAGCCTCACTCGATACACACACATGGAATTCATAAGGCCGTGATGGATGGAGTGTTTGAAACTATTAATCCTCACGGAAAATTCACTTATGAATTTTATGCTGAGGCTTTTGGAGTATTCCCATATCACTGCCATGTCACTCCGCTTGAAGAGCACATTTCGCATGGTCTATATGGAGTATACATCGTGGATCCCAAGACGCCTAGGCCAGAAGCTGACGAAATGGTCATGATAATGAACGGCTTTGACACGGACTTTGATACTGAAAATAACTTCTATGCGGTGAACACTATTCCGTACTACTATATGCATCATCCTATAGAGATAGAAGAAGGCAAGCTTGTCAGAGTATACCTTGTTAACATGTTGGAATTTGACCAGATAAACAATTTCCATCTGCACGGTAACCTGTATCACCTGTATAGAAGCGGTACGAGTATGGCTCCTGATGAATACACAGATATGGTCACCATGAGCCAGGGCGAGCGAGCGATACTTGAATTTAACTTCAAGTATCCTGGTCAGTACATGTTCCACGCACACAAAACCGAGTTTGCAGAAAAAGGCTGGGTAGGACTTTTCTTGGTTAAGGATCCTGCCGAAACACAATCGGTTGGCAGTAGTAGTAGCAGCAGTAGTACATTCCTAGAAACCAAAACCAATACCAAGACAATATCGGGAGATGTAGGGAGCTAACCATGAAAAAAGATGAAATTCACAGATCATCATCATTAAAACCACGATGGTTTGTGAGTGCAAAAATGGTGGCTGTTGCCTTGGTTCCTTTAGTAGTTTTAGCAGCAATGATTGCCTTTATCTTTGGTCCAGGTCAGCTATTCCTTGGTGCAGGCAGGCCTCTCCCTGAAATTAGCATAGAAAGGATAGAGTTCCAAGAAGGTGGAAAAATAATTGCGTTCATACGAAATACGGGCCCAATTGATGTTACAGTAGCCCAAGCAGATGTCAATGATAGAATCCAGCAGGCTGCAATAGAGCCTAGCAAAGAATTGCCGAGGCTTGCGGAAGCCAAAGTGATAATTCCATTTCCTTGGAATGAGGGAGAGTCTTATGAGATAGGTGTGACCAGCTCTGATGGAACAAGATTTAGCAAGGGTGTCGACGCAGCTGCTCCTGCTCCAACTCCGGATATAGAACAGACAGCATTCTTTACGGTAATCGGAACCTATGTAGGCATTATACCAGTTTTGGCAGGACTCTTGTGGCTTCCATTTATCAAGAGGCTCAGCCTTCGAAAATATAGATTCTTTCTAAGTCTAACTGCGGGTTTACTGGTCTTCTTGGGAATTGATGCCCTAGTTGAGAGTAGCGAGATCTCAGCAGAGAGCGTAGCAGGGGTCTTCAACGGCCAGATTTTAATTGCATTGGTAACAATACTATCATTTCTTGCATTGATGTATGCTTCTTCCAAGATAGGCGAACGCAGCAAAGACAGAACAGCACAAGAAGAACAAGAGGTCGATAAATTATCTTCATATAACTCTATGCATACAAGCCAAGGGAAAACTCTGGATCAACAGCAGCATCACCTAGTTATCAAGCCTGTAGCGATAGCATTGATGATATCAATTGGAATTGGACTTCACAACTTTGGAGAAGGGCTTGCCATAGGAGCTTCTGTTGTACTTGGAAAAATTGCGCTAAGTACATTTCTTATAGTAGGATTCATGCTTCATAATACCACAGAAGGTTTTGCAATAGTCGCTCCACTTGCCAAGACAAGGGCAACAAGAATTGTAGGTAAGTTGATTATCATGGGTCTAATAGCTGGTGCCCCAACAATTATTGGCACCTGGATCGGAGGATTTATCTATTCTCCTGTTGCTGCAATAATATTCCTATCAATAGGAGCAGGCGCAATATTCCAAGTTGTCTTTTTGATATATCAAGGGATGGCTAGAGCAGAGGTTGAGAAAGGTAAGATAATGTCAGATGCCTCAATCATTGCAGGATTTGCTGCAGGCATGCTAATAATGTATCTAACAGGATTGATGATACCATCATGATTAAGATACAAAAAGATTTAACAACAATAGATACTAGCAAGAGGCAAGAAAGCCTAAAGCTTCAGTCAAAAGGAGTTCATCGAAGAAATAACAGCAACAAGAGCAACAACAACTCCAATGATAGTAGGCTTGCATCAATCAGAGTCGCAAATAATACCAAAAAGCCAGAGTGCACATACAGAATGGAAGATTACCTAGAAATTATCTATGAGCTTGTTCAGCGTAAAGGCTATGCCACTTTGGTCGATGTTGCCGACTATCTTAATGTCCGGCCACCAAGCGTGACTACAATGATGCGTCGGTTGGATCGGACTGGCCTGTTAAATTATGAAAAATATCGGGGCATCCAGCTAACAGAGAAAGGAATGGACATAGCAAAGATTATACACAATAGACACAGCGTTCTATCCGAGCTTCTGAGAATGATTGGCGTAAGTGAAAAAATTGCAAACGAAGATGCCGAAAGTATGGAGCATCACCTTCATCCGCAAACTATGCATCGGCTAACAGAATTATTGCATATCCTAAGAGTGTCTAATAATGATTAACTAATGCATGCAACACCTTACAATACCTTTACAGAAGTTAGAGAAAAATTGCTACTTCTTTTAAGAGTGAGCTGTCTTTGATAAATCCAATTTTCCATTTTTGACATCAATAAGGAATTTTATCCAATTGTCAATTTCCATGATTTTTTCATCATCGATTTTCCGAGAAGGATTATTTTGTTCCCTTCCAAGCAACACTCTGTGTTTTTCGACTTCTTCTTTTCGCGTATAAGCATAGTTGATAATGAGGTCAAGTATTTGCTCTGTAGACATATACAACTAAAGTCACACATTCCTAAAAAGAGGACATATATGCTTTTATGATAAGGCCCGCAGACAGCAAGGACGGGCATAAACGGACATCAAGTCGTTACCTAACATTCGTAAACCCCACCACTTGCCTACTACGGGTTGTCTTAATATTGTAAAAAAGGTATTTTAGGATTTTAGAAGATATTTCTGAATAGTTACAGTCGCCATAACGACATAAGCCTCCAATTGTTCTCGTTAACATAGGTAGAACTGATTATGGCTAGATGGAGCTGTCAAAAATTATAGCGGACTTTGCAGTAATTTGAGCTGAGAGAATTTTTGTGAGGCAATTAGTTCTGGTATTGTAAGCAGAAGAGTCTATATCTTCTTATCATGATCAATTTTCATATGTTCTTCTAAATCCAACTGACTTGGAAACGATCTATCGCATTTCTGACAATAGTATAGAGGTCTTACTTTTGGTGGTGGTGGCGTCTTCACTTTGACCTCTGTACCGTCAACTTTAATCTTTTTTCCCTTATGCTCCTTTTCCTCTCTTGTCGTCATTCTTTATCTATTGAATTGTATAATTTTAAAGGGTTTCTGGAAAGGTTCCAAATGGAACAAGTTTACAGAAATTTTTACTATTGTTCTCTGCTATTTTCTTATCCATTATCGCAGAGATATGTTAGGTAAAGTAATTATAACAAGATTCTGACTCAACTTTTTTGGTATCATTAACCGCGACAGAAAAAAGCAGGTGCGACCTAAGTTGCCGCCATTAGTATAGAGTATGCGAGAATAGAAAGAATGCATGATATAGAGCAGAGAAGTAGCCATCCTAACAAATATTGGTATTAAGGATGTGGCCGTCTTTTCAATTTATGATAGTTTTATCTATCTTTTTGACTTACCATAACCATGGCGAAACTGACTATCCGCCGTAAGGGGCATACAAGAAAAGCATTCACAACAAAGCGAGGCGGTAAGAAGATAAAAGTCGCCAAGGCCCGGGTAAAGCCCTCAACATTTAGAACCAGTGACAGAGGAAAGCCTGGTCGTGGACCTAGAGTTGTCCCGCCACTTAAGGAAGGTGCGCTAGGTGGTCCGGGTTTCTTTGATCGTTCAGACGAGGAACAGGAACAGATAGTGTTCAATCGCGCAAAAGAGGTCGGCGAGAGAAAGGTAGTGGGTGAGCTGCGGGCATTGCAGGTGTTCTTCAAGACAACCGATGCGCAAAAGTCAAAGCGGGCTCTAGAATTGAGCAAGAAAGTGGCTGGCAGCTTCAAAGATAGACAGGAGGTCACCTATCCGGAAGGCTTCGGCAAGAAGGAATAGAGAGGTTCTTAGAATGCTGAATCTGCTTACATACTCCTGCTTTGTGTAGTATAGCTGAGGTAATCGAACTCCCGAGAGCTTTCTTGCGCATTTATTGAGAATAACCCCCATATCTCTCTCTTTTGCTTTGAGTGGTAGGCTTAAAGAACAGGCAATATCCGAGAAATCAGTGGGACACAGAATGAAAGTTAAGGTCTAGTTGTTTTTTTGAGTTTTCGGCAGATTTATCGTTGATGTTATATTTCGGTAATGACAATATTATTCCCGAAAATGATGAAGTATGCAGTCTTTTTCCGCATTGGCCATGCCAATAGTCAATTCGCTAGGAGCATCTGGCTACCCTGCACTGCAGACCTTTCTATCTCATATATTGGATAGCAAGAATCGATTCTTCTTACTTTCTAGCAAGAAGACGTTCCTTGTCTTATTGGTTGCAGTGACAGTTGAGGTGCTAGAGGAAATGTTCTAAAACGGGTGGCATATACCGCCACCTAAGACCCTCTCTTTATTTTGGCTCCTTACAATTGCTACTTAAATATGTCCTAAGCTTTTTCAATGATTTGAAAATCCTTTGATAATCAATGACAAGTTTTTTACATCTGCAACCTCGATATATGTTTATGACCCCTGCGAAAGAAACAGAGTATATAAAAAGCGAGCGCCTTCCACAAATTGCTACGGTATCGCCAGAAAAGATGCAACCTGACATTGTTTCTGTAGACTTTGACTTTGATTGAGCAAAACTTCTACATAGACTGTAGGAGCCGGCTCAATGGTGCCTAATACAAGAAGGTGTAAAGAATTACTAGGTCTCATGGGAGCTCAGGATAGTCAAGGCAGGCGGTAAGTGGAGAACCCTAACTGATTCTCACCTGCTCTTACTCCAGTGTGAGTTGAAGAATAACAAAAAAGCCGGTGCTTTGAGACAACTTGGTAAACCAATAAATGACCGCTTGTTCTTCTGCAGCGGGAAACTATATCGTTTCATCTCCAAAAGCTTTGGACACTTCAGCAGCAGTTGATGGGTATCCCAGTGAAAAATACATCAGTCATGTGTAAGTAATGGAAGTCTGACAGCCTGATTCTTGCAAAGGTAGGCAATCCACATGAACTGAGGATTTTGTGTCCATTTTGACTCCTTAGCATTCTTGCATTTATTTGTCTTTTTGGAGGGGTTTCTAAGTATATTGATTATTATCTAAGGGTAATCTAAAAAAATACAATATCATTTAGAAATATTTCACGAAAAGCGTAAATAGTTATCTGCCGAAAATAAGGCTCCGACTAGCCGAAAAAGGAGGCTGATCCATCATCCGGATCTGCGCAGCAGGTAAAGGCCTGCTGGGCCCATGGGGCTGGATGGCTGACGTAATGTGAAAGCAGGTACACGGTTAATCCGAAAGGATCGACCGCCACCCTCCCTAACACATTGCGGCAGGGGCAAACCACAAGGCTGCCTGGAACCTGCAAAAACTGTCTTGAAGGGAAAACCACATGCCTTCGAAAGCTGGTCGGGTTATCTTTATTCTTTATTCTTTTTTTGACAAGTCTATCTCCTTGGCGCCATCAGCTCTGCATCCCAACAAGTAGTTTAGGACGGCCTAACCCAGCCAGCCATGAAAAATCATGTATAACCTTTTTAGCCTTTTTTATGCCTTAAAGAAAACATTATGTCTTCGCAAGGATCAACAACAAAGGACGAGACTACAAAATTAGAGAACTCTACCTACAACATCATGATAGCACTAGGCAAAGAAGCAAGGTTTCTGTATTCCGCTATTGACACATACATAGACGACGCCCGTAAAGACAATAATTCTGAGCTTGAAAGTATGTGGAAAACCATAAAGCAAGAACGAGAAAGGCATTTGGCAATGCTAAGAGGGGCTTTGGATAAGCAAGCAAAGGAGCAAAAGTTGCGCCAGTAGGCTCGAGATCGAGATGACCTGAGTTTTAGATGGACCACTAGCGCCAATGTTCAGGGTGCGGACTCAGAGAGTGTCTAATGCAATGTTGAAAACCAAAAGGATTTAGAACGCTGTGACTCAAATAGATAGCACAACCCATTCAATCCCCGATTCTACAGAAGAAGTTACACGAAAAATGGGGGAATAAAATCAAAGAATGATGATAACCCCGACATAACATTCAATTATAAATTAGAGCTTGAATTGCGCGTAAGAAATATAATACGCAGTTCAATTTCAAATTTGAAATCTTTAGAAATTTGGGTCGGATCGTCGTGAGATCTTCATCGCTTTTGCTCAGGCTGGATCAGCGAACTCACCTCATTCCCGATCTGATATAGTGCGGTTTATACCTAAAAACTATCACTTTGCATCATGTTGGTCTCTATGTAGAGACAACAAAATATTATAGGAGTAACTATTACTATGACAACGATAATAATACAGCTAGCCGGAATTGATTTAGAGTCAACTTGGACAATTAAAAGACTCCTTAAAGTCCTTACTTATGCTATTTTATTTAAGTCTCGCATGAAATGACTCAGCTACAAGAACTCATCAACTGCTTTTATTGAAGAGTCATTTGACTGAGCAGATAGAGTCCAAAGTGGAAAGTTTGCAACAACAAACCATATTACAAGACGCAGAATTATCGCCCCCCCGCCGTCACCATGACAGTTAAGTCAACAGAGTCTAACCTCTCCAATTTCAAGAAAAAAGAAGGAGAAAAGCTAGTATGATCCATATCCACTTTTTCGCTCTCTCAAACCTCTTCTTCTTTTTTGTGTTTAGATTTGTTGTTCTTCTTCTTCTTCCATTACATTATCCATCTTATTGTAAATTTCAAGGAACCTACGACCTTTTTGGGTAGTTTTGAATCTATGGCATGCTGAACTAAAGCTAAGTAAGTCCCTTTCAATTAGAATTTTCAGATACTCTTTTAGTTGGGCAGAGGTAAGAGGTGTATTATGGAATATCTTCGTCTGCATAACACCATCATCATCCACATCATAATCTCCACTGCTTGTATTTGCAGTCTCTAGAATCTGAACTACTATCTCCGTCTTGCTTATGTTTATCATGTCTTTTGCGTTAACAGTTTCTCATGTTAAATAGCTTTATGCGGTGCATCGACCTAGTGCCAACTATTGATTTAGTCTGCAAAGTATTTTAACGGATGCACTTCTTGCTAAACATAGTAGTATGTTAGCTGACAAAGAAGCGGGGTCAAAAAAATAAGAGAAGATGACATATACGATTTCAAGATGCATTATTTGTGGCCAATTTTTTAATTCAAAGAAGGAGTTAAGAAATCATAAAGACAAAAATCATAGGATTTCAAATTCAAGAAGATGATGACTGATAGTATCATAGACAATCGCTGAAATTTAATAATTAGCTTGATGCCCAGCAATTCTTCTAGTTGTCCTGATATTTCAAAAATTGACAGTTAGCTTTAATATCAATCAAATTGTAAACCATAAGGTTTATGAATGAATTATGCTTATTTAATATGTTTAATTGTCTATTCCGCGTAATTTAGAGAATATTGCCGATGGAATTAGCGAACCCAAAAAGAAGCTGCTTTATTATCTTAAGGTTATGCAACAAGCTGGACTTGACGAACTTGCAAAGGTCATGAAGATATCAAGGATGGCTGTACACAAACATCTAGCTGCATTGCAAAAGAGAGGTCTAGTAGAAGGTGTAGAAACTAGAGGGCATGTGGGCAGGCCAAGAATGTTATATCAACTAACAACTCAAAGCAAAACTATTTTTCCCAAATCATATAGTGCGATTGCAACATATGCTCTTGATTTCATTGAAAGAAACATGGGCAAAGAAGCTGTTCAAAAGGTTCTATACGAACGTCAGAATGAGCTTTTCGATCAATATTATAAACGCCTTAAGGATTTGGATTTTGATGAGCGGGTCAAAGAATTAGCAAAAATCAGAGACGAGGAAGGATACATGGCTGAATCAAAGAAGGAATCAAAGAGTAATGGGAAATATGTCCTTTTGGAATATAACTGCCCAATTATACATATTGCAGAAAGGCATTGGGAAGCATGTTCAACAGAAACAGAATTATTTGAAAAACTCCTAGATGCAGATATCAATACAACACATCGGGCTGCTAAGGGGGATTCAATCTGCAAATTTGCAATCAAAGAAAGAAAAGAAGGATATCTCTAGAGATAAAGACTTGCGGTTAGTAATAATACAATAGTAATATTGCCCTGCCTTCGCTTTTACCTTTTTTTGTATTTATTGGAGGCTATTTGATGGAAAGTTCGTTTGCGGTCCATCTAGAATATTTTGTATAATTTGTAAACTATCGAGTTTATAAATTTTGATACAGTATTCATAATATGAGCAGATTAGAAGGAAAATACGCATTGATAACAGGC
>JBKPEN010000293.1:0-8676 GCA_046728425.1 Thermoproteota archaeon | reverse complement strand
ATTGGAGCAAGATCATCAACTGTTAACTGATCGATATTCTTTCCAGCATTTTTAAGTGCAGTAAGGATTGTGTTTTCCAGGTTGGAACGAGTGTAGTGACGTTCGATTGCGGCTGCTGCTGCCGATGACTGAGGCTTTGAGACAGAAGAAGAAGAACCAGAAGAAGATTCGCGGTTTGATGTCATATCTTGACTCCTTACCTCTGTTGTTGATGTTATTTAAGACCTAAGGTAGAGCGGTCTATTTGTATTGCTAGGGTTTTTGCATGACAACCCACAAAGAAGGCTCCTCTACTACTAAATATAATATTGCTTGTGCAATCCAGTCAGTTCGAGCCCAAAATAGAACTTCTTTTCCCAGATTGATAAAGATGGACCGGGTGGTGGGATTTGAACCCACGACCTTAGCAGAAGCTTTCTTGGGTTACATCATGTATCTAAAGGACGGGTGTAGTTAATGCGATAAAAACTTCCAATTCTTGATATCTTTCTTCGGTTAGCCCAGATAGATGACAGGTCTATACCTGAGATTTTTTAGACAGAGTCGAACAGTTTTATCATAAAAAGCTCCAGAGAGTGGATGCTACTGTAGTAAAATAACACGATGTGTGTGTATCTCTCTAACTTGAGGAATGAAAAATGCTAGTAATAGAGGACTTGTTAACCACCGCAACCCTGATGGTAAAATGTCGAGATTGCGGTCATGAGCATCCATCAATTATTCAAATGGACATGTCTAATTTCAAAACTGCTATGATCCAGGAGAGGAGAGAACAGTGTCCTAAATGCGGTAGCGTATCGACCTACAAGAAGTCTGAGTATTTCTTCCTGTAAAATAACTGAGTCATTGATAAAACGAGAGTTTTAACAGCCATAGCATTCAAACATTAAGTTTGCAGAACCCTATTTTGAATATCTTTTATATAATTGATCGAACCCACGACCTTAGCCAGCCTTGGAAAAGGCTGTTCTTTTTAGCTCCTATCTAATAGTGGTAAAGATAAAATCATAATTTTAATCCCTCTAATTTTTTAAATAATCATCTTGAAACTTATAACCACTTCACCTACAATCCTATTGGGTTGTATCTGCACATCAAGGCACATCATAGAACAGCTTGATGCTCTTTACGTAGTTTCGCACTGTGCCTATAGCCATTCTTTTAACGATATATGATATGATTATGCAATGTTCTGACTGATAGCTTTATGTGCATATTTTTTTGCTCCAGTACTTATGTGACTATCCCCAGCCAACGCCACCATAATCCCAATCCTCAACAGTTGAGATATTACAACTGAAAGGTACCATAAATACCATAGATAGGATAGCCGTAAGGGAAGAGAACTCTTTTATCAATTGTATTCGCGCTTCGGAGCGAGATGAATGATCTCAACAAGAATGGCAACCGCTTCTTAACCGCAGCAGCTGCTGCAGCTATCTTGACAGTAGCAATAATAACGGCTACATCAAGTGTCACGGGTGCTCCTGCGGCAGCCGCCACAACAACTGGAAATACTAGTACAACTACAACTACAATGCCTCCTTCATCAACAGGAATCCAGCTGTCGCAGCGACCTGTCTACCAAGAACAGATAACGGGCATAGGCTTGACTCTAATAAATCAGACACATTTACAAATAACCTATGCTGGAAATGGAACACTTAATCTACCCAATGGCACAGAAACTATCAGAACCACTAGTAGCGTAAGCGGAATGGGAGCATTAATAGATAATGATTTTGCTGGACAAGAATTCTTGACTACAGAAGATGGAAGCGAGAGTGCAACTGCAAGAGTCTATGAATTAGTGCGGTTTAACGAGCAAGAAGGTACTGGCAGAGGTGTCACAATAGCTACATTTCATACAAATTCAACAGGCATGCTAGCGCCACTTGATGGAATGATACTTGCAGGTATTACAGAATTGTACCCAGATGGAACTGGCTTGGTTACATTATGGGAATGGCAGAGTGGGATACCATATGTAAAGATGCAGCAGCCGCCGCCGTCCACACAAGAGCCTCCAGCGAATAATACTACTGTAATGACAGCTCCTGAGCTTCCACCATCACTCACAAGCATGCCATAGCCTGCGACATTACCAATAGCTGACCTAGATTCTCTCTACCCATCCATGCATTCTGTACCACAAGTTGACAGAACTCAAGATAAGCAATGTCCACTTCGTAATTCATTCTTAAAAAACTTGATTTGTTGTTACTTCTCCTATTTCCTCTTCTTGTTTCTCTTCCACAGCTACGCTTCAGCTTCTATCAATGGTGACAATATCCATAAATATAATGAATATTTTTACTCGCGAAATATGAGATTCTTAATTCGTGCAAATATCCCTACAGAAGATGGAAACAAAATGGTACAGGACCCAAACTATTTGGAAAAACTTGAAAAATATATAAACAAAATCAAGGCTGAAGCAACATATTTCTTTAATGCGGATGGAAATAGGGTGGCTGTCTTTATTGTTGATATCCAGAGTGCAGACCAGATACCCGTCTTGGCTGAACCGCTGTTTAGTGGAATGGGCGCTCATGTGGAGTTCCACCCAGTAATGAGCCTTGATGACCTAAAGAAGGGAATACCGCAAGCCGTACTTGAAGCAAACTCCTACCGCTACTAAAACACAGTGTGTATGATTACAATGATGAGGATAGACTTGAGTGATAAGTCGACGAAAGGCGATAAAAGCTCAACTGGTCTCTAGCTCTGATAGAGCGCATATTGACTTCCTATCATCGACATCGCTGAAGGGTTTTAAGCCTGTGGAAACTGTTGCAATGATAAGTGCTGATGGCGGGGAGACATTTGGTCCTGTGTTAGCACTTGCTAGTAATGGTACTCTCACTGTTACTGAAGAAGGAGCAGTAGAAGCCGAAGGAGGAGGAGAAGAAGAAACGACAGAAGAAGAAGCAGTGGGAGGAGCAGAAGTAGCAGAGTAGTTGTAGTAGCAGTCTCGACCACAGTCAGAATCATATTCTCACCTATCAAAAGAGATTATGACTATTAAGGCACGGCTTCTAGCAGTGGTAAATAGGCTGGACTATGTTGAGAAGAATAAGCTGAAGATGATGAAGAAATAAGATGATGATACATAAGAAGCAGCAACTTCTAGAGCGAATAATCTATGAACAAGCTCAGGAGCTAGCACGCAAGCGAAACTGGTCGTTAAGCTTTGCACTAAGTATGATGTGGTCGAGGTTTAAAGATGGTGGAGACACTAGAGAAGCTGAAGCGGCTTTTATATTAATTCAACGTGAAGACGAGCGAAAAGGTGTAAATGACACAATTTTTACAGAATGGTAAAGCAAGGTTTGATTCGTTTGAAGTAGTGAAGTAGTGACACCACTCAAAGCTGTCGCTGCAACTTCTCAAGAGCCTGCAAAACATCATCTTTCATGTTTTGGGATGGGGCAAGATAATGGCGTGTTAGGATAGATTGTGATACTCTACTTTGCAGCAGGTCTACAATCTCTGGTGCAATTCCTTCCTTTCTAAGCCAGCTTGCAAATATCTTTCGAGTAAGGGTCATATCCATTCTGATGTGCCTGCACTGACAGGCTTTTGTGATAGCATTGCGCGATGGGATTTAAGCAGGTTTTACAATCAAAAATGCCGATCCCCGAAAGTTGCTCCTTCGTGATAAAGGAGATGTAAGCCTTCTTTGTTGCTCTTAGGAAAATTTCTGGGAATCTAAAATGCTCCTGAGCTTGGCGTTCTGGGTTGTAGTAAGGTTTCACCAATTGGTGAGACCTTAACAGTCTGGCAGACTCGATCACTTCCGATGCTCTGAGCCCAGTAACTACACCGAATTTGATTATTTGACCCATCAAAGGGGATGTACAGCCTTTATAAGCCAATGTACACTTTTTATAAAGTAAAGGGTCTCTCGTCTCCTCAGATTATTATTAACTAAAGCATAGTGGCGCCTTCTATAACGATTGTTTCTGTAAATTCTGTGTCATAATAAAAACCATATCTGTATCTGCCTCTTGTGTCTATCTCTTGAATAACTTCCTGTTAATAGGTAATGATTATCTCTTCTTGTCAAGTATTGGTGAAATTTCTTAACAATCCCTTATTATGGATAAACTATTAGTTATTTACACGCTGCCAATGCGTTCGAACATCTCGCATGTGATCCTAGTGATGGCTACTCTTGCTTGTGCCATTATTACACCCGCAGCTGGAGCATTGCTGCTGTTACCATCATCATCATCAGTTTTTGCACAACAACAAGAGGAGACCTCATTAGGTGAAGAAGGAGACGACCTCGCAGGAGGATCGCCTCGAATGTTTTAGATGGTAGCGATAATAATGATGACGAAAATGACCGCGATGCTGCAGATGACACTAACACGCAAATAGCAGTACCGATAACAGACCAAGATCAAGACCAAGACCAAAGAGCTGCAGACCTCGCCCTAAATGAGGTACTAGATGTGACTTTGGAAGAAACGCCTGAACCAATACCTGGCGATGGAGTAGAGCCAGAGTGTTCGTTGGAGATAACTGCTGATAAAGAAATTTACGAGCCAGGAGACGCGGTCATAATTACTGTCACAAATACTGGTGATGAACCTCTAGATTTTCCTGATGCCGCTCTTGGCTTACAGATAAAAAATGTTGATACTGGAGAAGTATTTCCTATAGATGCTGCACAGGTAGTAACTACATTAGAGCCAGGGCAATCAAGGATTTTTGGATTTACATATGAATGGCTAGTGGATGAAATTGGAACTGGCTTAATTTCTGCAACGGTTACCTCCGAATGTGGTGCCAAAGAAGTTACTTTTAGGTTGTCGGAGCCAGAATTTGTAGCCTTTTGTAACGAATTCTCATCAATTGAGGTTCATTGCTATCCGAGTCTGGAGGATTGTATAGTAGGTGAAGGACTTTTTAATGTCCAAGATCCACATTGCGAAGGAGTTGTAACAGTTCCCACTGGTGATTTGGTTGGTGCACGTAGGGTCGATAGAAGTCCGCAAGGAACGCTATTCTCTGTGTGCTCTTTTTGATGGTTTAATGCTAAAGGTTGTATTGTATTTGGTGAGCAGAAAGCAGTAGCAATAGTAGTTAAGAGAACAAGATTAGCAGCGAGAAAAGAGAGACACACTTGACACGTTTGCCTCACTACAATACTATCGGGTCGATGTCACGCCCCTGCCATCTTTGAATTTGTTATTCTGTGATATCTGTTTATATGTTCTCTTAACTGCTTCCTAGAATCAAAAAATTCGCCACACATACTGCACCTTGAAATTACACTAGTCACTTACCACTAATTCAGTACATATATGTGCTTTATAATGTAATGTAAAATTGCGTGGTTATGAATAAAACTCCATTATTACTACTACTATTGTTATCAACTCTCAACAATTTTGTTTTTAATAAAATAACCATCTAAGGTGATAGGCATTTCTTCCTTTTCTTCTTTTTTTACTTCTTTTTTCTTTGTACTCAACCACTCTTTTTCCTTGCTGTTAACTTTAACTTCTATCCTTTCAACTTCTAAAATACATGCAGTTAGCTATTTGTAATGATAAAGCAGAATTGACATAAGGATTGGATGCAGCCTTACATACTGTACAGAATTAGAACAAGCTGAAATGTAGAATTTAGGAAGTTCCCACATTTCATCAAACTCCTTTCTGTCCCTCTTATCCAATGCGTTGCGAAATGGCTTCCATTCTTCTTTTTCCATTGCAAGTGCAATCCTGAAGGAAGGTATAGTTCTACCCATTACATTACAGCCACTCCCACTATCAGTAGTATTTGCAGATAACAATGACAACAATAACACTGCTAAAGTAACATTTTTTGAAGATGACATAGGAGTAATTACTAATGGTATATCTCTGAGGGTACAGTTTGATTATAATTTCACTGAAGGAAGTGAAGGAGGGCTTAATTACACAGAGCACGGGATACTCTTCCCTAATGAGACGGGGCTGATATAATAAAAAATGATACTACCAAGAAAGCCGTCAACGTTGATGACAGCGATAATGATAGTGATAGGAGTGGCAGTAGTAACGATGACAGGAGCATATGCCCAGCTACCACCGCCATCATCACAACAAAATATGACAAGCCTAAACTCTACCAATGCAACAGCAGTACTAGTAGTGACAAACACAACAGCAGTAACAGCAGCACCAACACCAACAATAATAACACAATTGATAGGTGTGCGGGGCGAGGTTATTCCACTCCATTCGGAAAATATCCAGTTCCAGCAAGAAGACCCTCTATTTGCTAAATTAGTTCAGGTAATAAACGACTGCATGAACTTTGTCGTAGCCCAATATCAAGAAGGACATATCGACCAGCTAGACAACAATCGTAAATTCTCATGCGATAGTGTCATTAGCCAAGGGGTTGAACAGTTCTGCGGCTTTTCACCTAGCTCAGACGTCCTGGAATGTGCTGAAGCAAATCAGATGCACCTATATTATATGGTAACTGCGCAAGCTTCTGGGTTTCCTACATAGATAGACAAGGGAAGGAGCAGTGGGAGGAGAAGAAAAAGATAGCCTTATCTGCATCTATCAGACAATCGACTCATGTTACCAAGTTCAATCGCTCTCATAGTAATGGCGATTTTGATTTTAAGTATGGTTACTACTACAGTTACTGGAACATTTAATGGCAACACCACTGTCACAAATACAACAATGTCATCACCACTGCCACTACCAAAAATACAGTTATCGTCGCAACCAGTCTACCAAGCCCACTTAAGAATAGTAGGTCAGAATCCAATAAATGAGACACATGCAAGCGTAACATTCTCTGGAAATAGCACGCTGACTCTGCCAAATAATAATACTACTACCCAGACTATCAATATCACTAGTAACGGTAGTGCTCTTGTCTCAATTCCAACAGAATCTTCTCAAATAAAGCTGACCATTAAAACACAAGATGGAGAGCAGGAGACTGCAACTATCACATTATATGTAATTGAACGACATCCTGCTGGCACCACTGGCGAAAGTGAGGGAATTGCGATAGCAGTGGTTAATACAAACGCAAACGCTACTAGTGGTGGCATGCTTGCACCGTTGAATGGCATGAGACTAGTAGGAATAATTGAGTCACAGACAACAACTGGTGAGGGTCGACTAACATTATGGGAGTGGAAAAGCTGAATTGACAGCTCATGACGAAAAAGGAAAAGTCACAATTTTTCGAGGACAACACTGGAAAAATAACCAATGGCACAATCTGTATAAAGTTCAATTACACATTTACTGAACCAACAGCTGAAGAAATTGACTATACACAGAAAGGTCTAAAGTTCAAAAACAATGGGAGGGTGATTTTGGGCTAAATGACACTGCCACCAAAGAAGAATAAAGCTTTGGTATTTGCGGTAATAGGAGGAGGTATCCTTGTCGCTATAGCTATGATTGTAATACTCGTTTTATTTGTAATGTCGCCTTCCCTTACTACCACTTCCCCACAAGTAACTAATAATACTACTACAACGCCGACACAGCAGGAGCAACCGATGAATAATAATAACAACAGCAGCGATGATGCATTAGTTATCCCTTGATATCAAATGCAACACAACCTTTAGCATTTCAATTTCTGTAACTAACCTCTTTGTGTGTCTTCAATATGGTAAGCTTCGCGCTTTTGGAATATAGAAGTCAAGACAGAATAAAATCAAAGCTGTCAAGAGAATGCAATCAAAAAGAAAGAAAAAAAGGAAGGTATTAGACGGTTTTTATTTTATTGAGGGAGTCTAAGCTGTATCGAATACGTCAGTCACACAAATGTTATCGCCGTCAACTGTCAGTTCTACCGTCTGAACTGCATTGACTTCTGTGGCATCTGTGTCTGTAACAGTAACTCTATGGTTGCGCAGTACAGCATTTCCATCCTCTTCAATCGATGTCACACACTTGTCGTCATCTAGAGTCACCAGGTGTGCATGATACTGCTCATCGTCATCCACCTCTGTAGAATCTTCAATGCCTCCATGTGATGTGACTGCGTAGATTCCTGCATCTGTAACAAAGACATACGCATAGATGGTACCCTCTGTATCAGAAGTAGTTCCTCCTGCAGTGCCGTATACCGTCAAGTAGGGATTACCATTGTCGTCGATTCCTGAACGCCTGATGTCAAAGTTAGGATCTTCGGTGTAGTCTCGTGGATCGTTTCCTGTCGTAGTAGTAGCAGATACTGGTGCTGCTGGTATTGAATTTGAGACCAATACCGCAAGAGCAGCAAATGCTAGAACCAAAAGCACGTTTTTGGTTTTCGTCATGGCTTTCGTTGAATTAATCCATGGAAATCATTGAATCCCCTACTCTAAGATGTTTGATATTATTATTCATTAATTTTTACCACTCTAGGCTATCGAGCCGCAAAGATGAGACTCTGACTTCACTCTCTTCTATGTATTACGAAATGGCTTCCATTCCTCCTTTTCCATTGCAAGTGCAATTCTAAAGGAAAGTATTGTTCTGACCATTTAGTTTACAGCCTCACCACCATTTATACCTCTATCTCAGGGAGTTGTTCCTTCTTCTGCAATAAGTTCCCATTTTGGAAATATTTACACTAAATAGGAATTGCAAGGAAAAGTAGTTTGGAAAAGATAGTAGTCAGTTGGGCAGTGTTTCCTAACGAATCTAT
>JBKPEN010000131.1:0-8409 GCA_046728425.1 Thermoproteota archaeon | reverse complement strand
CACTTGCAGTTGATTATAGACGTTATTTCTAATATAATAATAATAATATTATTATTATCATCATCATCGTCAACAATTGAGATTACAAAGACGGCGACTCAACAGATAGCTTGGAAAACACCTCTCCTATCAGCTCCACATACAAACAGTATTGATAATGGTGATCGAAAATAAATTGAACCTAAAAAATATTATTTATCTATTGGCTATCAAGCCAAGGACAAAATTAATTCTCTGTTTTTTAACAATAATAGTCATTGTGCAACCATTAATCTCAAATTCCTTTTCCGTATATGGTCAAGAGCTTAATGATAAGGATGCACTCATCGTCATGGTCAACATTGAGAGAATTCGTACCCAGCTTTGGTTAACTGAACAAAGTTTAGATAAAGGGAATCCTGAAATGGCATTTGCGCATGCTTTTATCCCTCACACTACAACTTTTCCTGCTATAAAAAATCAGCTGACGGAGACCGCTGGAGAACAACTCACTAAGCAGCTTGAATCATTGCTTACCGACCTTCCTCTGAGAATGAGAAGTGGAGAATATTCACAAGAAAAAATAAGAGAAAGTATAGGGCAAATACGTGGATTGCTGGACGAAATCTCACAACAATCTGTAGGACCGGAATTTCTTTCAGACAAAGCGATGGTTTCCCAAGTTGTTGTATTTCTCTTGCGTGATGCAGTGCAGTCATATACCGCAATTTCTAATTCATCGTATGGATCTGCTGGTGAGAGTCTGCAACAAGCTATTGATTATGAGAACGCAGTTGGACTTATCCAGATAGCTCACCAAAATTATCAAAAAACTTTGTCTCCATTAATAGACGATAGTAGAAGAAAAAGCGAAATTGAGTCATTCTTTAATGAACTTGAAAGCTCTCTAGCTCAAAGGATGGACAAGGAGTCAATTATGCGCCTTACTACTGCAATCGAAAGAGACTTGGCAGAAGAACTATCAGTAAGCCAGGGAAGCGAGAACACAAGTGAACATCAGCAGTATTTTACCACAATAAGAACACTTTTGTCAAACGTCATTTCAGAAGTAAACAATGGTAATTATGAGCAGGCAGACCAATATGCTGTCTCTGCATACTTGGATAATTATGAGTATTTGGAATCACCAATTGAAAAGCACGATCCAGCTCTAATGGCAACAATTGAAGAGGAAATGAGAGAAGAGCTGCGCAGGATGATAGAAGAAAGAGAATCCGCAGAATCTATACAGGCTTTTGTCAATGGCATCCTCGTAAAACTTGACAGTGCAGAAGAGCTATTGAAAAACGATTCATCATTTAACCAAAGTTCAGCACCCCCATCATCCTCACCACCATCATCACCACCTCCAACGACGACATCAACAACTTCTTCTTCTGGTCTTTTTGCAGACATTGAAGGCCTAAAGGCTGGGTTTGGTACCTATACTGGTGAGCGTAGAGATATCGGCGAGGCCGCAGACCCTGCCAAAGCGGCAGTTCGTAGCAATATTGATAGGATTAGGATGCAGCTTGATGAGACACTCCAACTATACAAGGAAGGAAACTATGATGATGCACTTCTTGCATCAAGGTCTGCATATCTGGATAGCTATGAGAGTGTAGAGATTCCGTTGCGTCCTATAGATCCAGATTTTACTCTTGAAATGGAGATCAAGTTTGCAGAGCTTAGAAATCTAATTCAAGCCCATGCACCTTATGGGCAAGTCGAATCAAAAGTTGTTGAAATTAGAAAGGGGTTGGATGAATCAGAAAGATTAGTATCCGGTACTGGCATCTTAGCGCCGACGATAGCATTCTCGACATCATTTTCCATAATATTCCGAGAAGGTCTAGAGTCTGCACTAATAATAGGTGCGATCTTGACATACTTGGAGGCATCAAGAAATAACAGATTCAAAAAACATGTGTACTACGGCATAGTGATAGCAATTGGAGCAACTGCCGTTACCTGGTTTATAGCTCAATTCATCATAAACATCTCTGGAGCAAATCGTGAGCTGATAGAAGCCATTGCAGGAGTCTCTGCAGTTGCAGTTCTATTTTGGGTAAGCTTTTGGGTCTTGAACAAGATTGAAACAAAGCGCTGGATAGAATTCGTAAAAGCCAAAGTTTGGAAAGCAACAACTACTGGAAGCATAATGGTTTTTGTATTGCTCTCCTTCTTTACAGTATATAGAGAAGGTTTTGAGACTGTATTATTTTATCAAGCGATGCTTTCATTTGCTAAATATATGGAATGGTATGTTGTTGCTGGGCTCGTAATTGGCTTGGCTGTCATAGTTGCAACGGCAGTTGTAATAAGAAAGCTTGGAAGAAGACTCCCTCTTAAGGTCCTATTTGCACTAACAATGGCAATTGGTGCGTATATGTCAATAGCGTTTATCGGCAATGCAGTACGTGAATTTCAAGAATTAGGCTATATATCTACAACACATCTTATCGGAATAATCCCTAGGCTTGACATCAACTTGGCATCGATGACTGGCATCCATCCAACAGTTGAGACAATTGTCGCCCAAATCACACTTCTTGCTGTATATGCAGCAGGCTCATTATACATATTGATCATTCAGCCAAGACGACAGAGACTCATAGAAAGCGCACGCAAGTCTAGAGAAGATTTGGTTCGACAAAATAAGAGTTCGGAAGAAGGTAAGGGCCTCTAGCAAAACTCCTCTCTATTTGTAGGCAAGCAGGCTCAGATATAGGTCGAAAGTAGAGTATTCTAATAACCTAGAGGTTCGGACACAGATGCCATAAAGCAATGTTGGTTTCTGCTGGTGAGTAGTTCAATTCGTTAACGTCCCAAATAAAAATGAGAAAAATCTCGAATATATGTATCCCTTATGTTTTTATTAAATATAAGCCTCTTTAAGCAAAAAGACAAACTTTTAGGAATGAGAGATATTTCTTCTCTCTAAGAAAAGAAGGAAGAAAGGGAAAAATAATATCTCTCGTTGCCAATTTTTTGCTGCTATTGAAACAATTCGGCAGCTCTATCTAAATTCGCATTTATCATAGTAATGTGTTGTTCAATTTGCTCTATTGGAACCCTGTCAGTTATCATCTGCCTAAGCTCCTCTCTTAACATTACTTCTGTTTGTTCCATCAACTGTTGATCACGTTGGGCAAGGGGCGCCTCTATATATTCATAGTTCTCCAAGTATGCTTCAATTGCAATGTTCTGTGCTCTTTGATAATCCTGCGATCCATATGCTGCTATCAGTTGGGTCAACAATGATTTGATGTTGTTTATTATTGCAATAGAAGAACCCTGCTCTTCTGTGCCTGCCTCTTCACCAATTAGTTGACTTTCAGATAGGCCCGTGGTTTCTGCTAGCTTGTGCATTATTCCATTTATTGCTGTTTCAATAGTTTGAGGGTCATTTCTATTGTTGACTGCGCTATTCAAGTTTGAAAAGGACTCATTTACTTCCTCCACTTCGTGGGCCAAACTCTGATTGATTCTGCTTGCTGATGATTCAAATAGATTCTCAGCTCTGTGGATGAATCCTTGCGCATCTTGGTATTCTACAGCTTCTATTATTGTACCATTTGCAACAGCCTCTTCATATTCATGCCCTGCAAGCTCCAACAGATGTCCAACTACACTTGCATTAAATGCAGGGTTATTGTTAAGTTCTGAACTTGGTACTAGCGCTTGTATACTATTGTTCAACAGCATATCAACATAATCTATCTGGGTTTGAATGTCTTGTAGTGTGGCATTTGTAACGGTAGAAGATAAGTTCTGCAAAGCTACTGACAAGGTTTGGTTCAGCGTAATGTTTTGATTTACCAATTGATCTTCGATGCTTGAATATACCTCTTCAATTGGATGCAATGAATGAGCCTGAGCTAGAGCATTGTTTCCAGATTCTTTGTTGATAAGTGCTTGGTCAAGATGTCCTCCTATCTGCTCTATGCTTGAAACAAATTCAATCAAGGTGACATCCGGTGTAGTGGCTGATGTTGTAGTCGTGGTGGTCGTTGCATTTGTTACGTTAATAGTATCATTAAGACTAGTTGGTTCAGTTGTCATGTTTTGACGATTACTACTCGCTACTGTTATTGTAGGGAATTGTTGTTGTTGCTGTTGCGGTTGTTGGTATTGTGCTCCAAATGAAGGGGCGTAATGCCCTAATGGAGATAGTAAGGCAAGCAACACCAAAGCCCCAACGATTCCAAGATAGGATGGTCTGAGGTTTGCTTTTTTGTACTCAATCATAATTAGGTTCGCCTAATTAGGCCAGCCTAAGTTCTTAAGGGTTATGAAACAATACAATAGTAAAACACCACTCCTCTTGCGGCTTTTACTTCATCTCAGCGCGCCTGTCGCCCGATTTGTTGATTTCTACAAGTTAATGCTACACAAGGGTTCACATTGTACAAGTATCCTCGATGTCTTTTAACGAAAAAAAATGCGGCAATAATAGAAGTAGCCTCTCATTTCAGCTCAGTACTTATACTTTCTATTATGAGCTGATCTTTCTTTGAAAGGTCCAGAGTCATTACTAATAATAATAATAATAATAATAATAATAAGATAACAAAATAGATGTAAACAAAAATTGGTGCAAGTTTCTTATAGAACACCCTCTGAATACGCTTGTGGCACAGAAGACGGCGAGCTATATTACGCCAAGCCTATTATTACTTGGTCTAATAGTAGCTGCTACTGCTGCAAACTCTATAATCTTTTTCGCAGGGTCTGAGGCTAGGGTTGTCTATTCCGAGCTAATAATAATTGCTTCAGCGTCCATTGCAGCTTCTCTGGGAATTTTACTAGCATATAGACAGATTCTTCACAACCGTTCTCACTCTAAGTCATACATATGTCTGGCTATAGGCCTAGTGCTTTGGTTATTTGCTGATATAATTTGGGCCAGCTACGAACTAGTTTATCATGTCGCAGCACCGATCCCATCAGTATCAGACATCCTCTGGTTAGCTGGGTATCCCTTTTTTGCGTATAACCTTATTGCCACCTACCGGCAATTTCACAATAGATTCAACAAGAGAGTACTGTTTGCCAGCATCATAGGAAATGTCATTTTTATAGCATATTTGATCTACCTTACCATTGGCTTATTGGATTTTTCAAGCCAAGAAAGCGTTTCGATGTTCGCTGTGCTTATTGCTTATCCAATCATGAATGCCGTACTAACAATTCCTGCTCTTACAATCCTTGTGGGATTGTGGAAGGAAAGACCTTGGTCAATACCTTGGACATTTAAAGCTCTGTCTTTGTTTTGCATAGTAGTAACAGACAGCTGGTTTGCTTTCATAGTAATTTCAGGTTTGTACGAACAGGTGTGGTTATCCGCTATGTTCTTTGGGGCCGAGTATCTTATCATGGCTAGTGGTCTTTTGTGGTTTAACCTATTTCTTGCTATGTATAAAACCCATGAAGGCGGCGCCGCCGCGGCTTTTGCAAAAACTAGTAGTAATAGTAGAACAAGTCAAGACTACTTGAAAGTAACAAATGGCTCTAGCAATAGAAAAAAAAATACTCCCACAAGGGTCCAGTATCTGCAAGTCGTAGTGGCTGCTATTCTTATCGGTGGAATACTAAGCTACGGCTTTATGACTTCAATTGCAACAAAATCTACAATATATGTTGGCCCTGCAGAAGAAGGTGCTGGTGGTGGAAATACTATACTTATGGGAGCCTTATTGCCACTTACCGGGACACTTTCTTCCTTTGGCGAGTCTGGTGAAGCGTCACTACAACTAGCAGTAGAGGATGTAAACAATCAGTTTGCAAGCGCTGGTCTACCAACTAGAGTTAGCCTCATAATTGAAGATACAAAGACAGATCCTGCAGTCGCGCTTGAAAAACTAAAGGACCTAGCATCAAAAGGAATACGAGTAGTCATTGGGCCATCGACAAGCGGGGCAGTCGAAGCGGTCAAAGAATATGCTGACGAAAACGGCATTCTGATAGTTAGTAGTAGCAGTACAGCTCCATCTTTGGCAATTCCCAATGACAATGTGCTCCGATTTATCCCTGACGATACTCATCAAGCAGAGGCACTAGCAAAACAGATGTGGGATGAAGGCACAAGAGTTGTCATTCCAATATGGCGAACTGACGTTTTTGGAAACAATCTTCAATCCTTACTGAAAGAAAAATTCGAAAAACTTGGCGGCAAGGTGCTTGATGGGATAGGATATGACCCGCCAGTCGGTGATTTTGCCGCAAGCCTCCACAGAATCAACTTTATTGTCTGGGAGCAAGAATTAAGGGCTTTGACCTTGAAGGTAAAAGATGCTGTGAGGCAATACGGAGCTGATAAAGTTGGAGTATACATCATAGCCTTTGATGAAATCGTACCCATTATGATTCAAGCAAATAGACACCAAGAACTTCAATCAGTAAGATGGTATGGAAGCGATGGTTCTGTTCAAAATGAGGGTCTGATAAAAAATATTGAAGCCGCAGAATTTGCAGTAAAGACTAATTTCTTAAGTCCTATCTATAGAGCGAATGCAAGCGATAGCTTTAAGAAATTAGAGGCAAGGATAGTTGAAGAGATAGGTAGGGTGCCTAGGTCGTACGCAGAAGTTACTTATGATGAATTTTGGGTCGCAGCGCTCACCCTTAACAATTATACTGGAACACCGCAAGACGATATTGGCCCTTTAAGAGAAGCCTTTGTCAAGACTGCCAATATGTATATTGGGGTAACTGGAAGAACTGAGTTAAATGATGCAGGCGACAGAAAATATGCACCATATGACTTTTGGGCAGTACGACCAGTACATAAGGATGATGCGAACAAGGGTTCCTTTGAATGGAGAAGTGTTGCTACCTACCCAATTAGCATTAATTAAAATGATGGTCATTATTATAATATGTATAACTCGTCATGACCACTTCAAGGAAGTTGCTAGGCTTACACACCTATCTGTATAATATACAGTGTAAGCAGAGGCAAGAGGAGGAGGAAAAGGGAATTTTTTAATATTTCTCAAATAAAATTATTATTATTATCATTACCACCACCACTGCTTGTTACACGCTGCTCAGGTTTTTGAGGTAGATGCCTAGCAAATTCTTTTACATTCATTACCAAGCCGTAGTAGTCCCTTACAACTTCTAACGTAGACTCAAAGTGTTTGGTGTTGCCTGATGCTGTTGCATCAGAGATGAGTATCACATCATATCCGTTATTGAATGCATCTCTCAGCGATGCCTCTACGCATATCGAGGTGTCTATTCCACAGAAAGCCAAAGTATCGATTCCAATGCTTTTCAGCCAAACGCCAATTTCAGTATCTTGAAACGCCGAATCTCGTCGCTTGATGACAATGTGATCCATTTGATTCGGCTTGATATCATCAACAATATCCGCATCCCAAGTGCCAATCACGCAGATTGGCTTTGTGCGTATCCTCTCTTCTCTTGACTTTGGTAGTATTTTGTGGGTGTTTGTTAAAAGATCTATTCCAGATTTTTCCCTTACTGCTTGAGTGTAAAATATTGGTATATTGACGCTCCTGCAAAGCCTGATGAGTTCTGAAACGTGTGGAATAACATGCTGGTAGCGTGAAACATCCATGCCAAGTTGATCGTACGATCCACCTTTGCTTACAAATCCGTTTTGAACATCTATTACTATAAGTGCAGGGTTAACATTATGTCCTTGAACGTTGATAATTGTCATCTAGGGATAGAAGCGCGGACTGAATTTATAAATTTGAAGTAACACTATTCACCCACCAATAGCAGCAGGACCCGCACTACCCACTACCAGCACCACCATCATAAGCGCTAGTGGCAACAACGTCAATACTATAAGAAGAAGATGAGTCGACAAGAAATTCCGGCCTTGCTCCCTGCCATCCCTTTAGCGTAACAAGAATTTTCCTGTTGTAGGGGTCGATTGAGGCTTGGAATCTTCCTTTGCCGTTTACACTATGTTCAAAGGCAAAATGAGTATACTCTTTCAATAGTGACTCTGCTACTTGCGGTTTGAATGAGACTTTGTTCTCAAGTATGTCTAATTTCATGCCAAGCATTATTTCGCGCAAGGCGTAGATATACATGCTAACAGACCACGCCTGCAAGATGCATGAATTGAAAGGATCCGGTTTATCTCCTCTGTATGTTTCTGCAAACATGCCGTTTTCAGCTAAAATGCGCTCTGCCATGCAATTGATATAGTAGAGTGCATGCTCGCTCCTTCCAGCCTTGGCCTCAGCTAACGCTGCCCACCCCGTAACAAGCGGCCAGACTGCGCCATCGTGATAGAGGGCAGGATGATATTTACGGTCTAGACTGCTGAGAGTTCGGACACCCCAACCTGTTGTCAAGTCCTCTTGTTCAATTCTTTCAAGTAAAGATGTTGTCTTGTGGGGATCTTTGACTGCATCTGTGAGCAAAAGCACAAGCGCGTTTGGC
>JBKPEN010000175.1:0-1898 GCA_046728425.1 Thermoproteota archaeon | reverse complement strand
CTGTATTGGTGTTCGCATTTCATGTGCAGCAATATTTATGAATTCATTTTGCATACGGTCTCGCTCCCTTAACTGTTCATTGGTAGTACCAAGTAACCTATTTGATTCCTGTAACTCGGCGGTCCTTTTCTTTACTTCCTTTCCTAGGCTAGAGTTCCAAAGTAATAGAAATATTATCAAAATTGCGGCAGCCCCAGTAGGAGCCGCTAAGAGTAATCCGAATTTTCCGCTTTCTTTTGAAATAATAGGATCTATCTGTGAGTATATAGTCTCAGTTGGAGTAACTACCTGTAGAAAATATGTAGGGTTGCCTGCAACATATATTGGTTGATAAGTTTGGAGTCTTTCTCCTCTTCCAGAATCAAAGACCGCATAACCGGAAGCCCCTTGCAGCAACTCAGTTGTGACCTTATTGAGTGTAGGATTATGGTTTATAAAATTCTGTGTAGTATCTCCAAAAAAGTTAAGACCTACTAGGCTCGGGTCAGCTCCTACCGCAAGAAGAGTGCCGCTCTCATCATATGCGACTATAAATTGTGTATTGATATCATAAACATTTCCATAATGCTCAAAGAAACGTACTGTGGGGATCGAGACGCCCACTAATCCCAAGTATTCTTTTGTATCTCGATCTATCACAGGATTAGTGATAATTACCCTGTATTCTCCAAGATGTTCAAACCCCTGTGAGAAAACAGGTTTGAGAGTATTGCGGGTCTCTATGACCCACGGTCGGAAAGAAAGGTCATTTCCTACAGGTGCTATTGTGCTACTACCACTGCTAGAATTGCCTGCTCCAACAACAGTTATGTCTTGGGCATCTAAGATAAATAGCCTATCCACGGTTTTGCTCATTTGCGCATATTTTTCTGCAGCAAGCTGTCTAATCTCTTGGCTGTAGAATTGGCCCTCTTGCAAGTATTTAGAATTTGAAATACCGTCAAGAAATGATAGTATAAGTGTGAGATCAGAGCCCATAAAACCAGCAATTTGCTGAGTAGATCCTATCTGTCTTTGTTTTTGTTCTTCAAAAAGCTGTGATTTTACCTGCTCTAGGGTTTGATTTTGAAAATAAAAGAACAAAGCATAAGATGAGATTATAATCAAGGCTACAGCAAGGATGCCGAGTCCTCTTATGCCTAAAGTAATTCTTCTTTTTGCTAGCACTATTGCCGTTAACCCTATTCTTAGGATATAAAAGGAGTTCTGTACTATAAGTGCTTTCTTGCTATCCGGGATGGCTATCTAGAAAGATGAGACGAGACATTTTTAACTGAGAAGCTATGTGTTTATCTCTCACGGTTGGAATCACTAGAGCAGGAGTTAGCTCAATAATTTTGAGCAAAAGATGGCAACCCAATGAAATGAGCCTGCGTTCTGTTCCCAAGATGGGTCCAGTTGCTATTGCCTTCCTAGCCATCATCATGGCACCCCCAATTTTACAACCTGCACTAGCTACTGCTACCAATTTACCTCCTATTAATACAACAATCGGTGAGAACAATAATAATGAACGCAACATCGCTGAAACTGTTCTTTCATCAAATCAATCAGGTACATTACTTGACAAGACTAATGTTACTCTTAGAGGACTTTTTACAGACTTGGCCAATCCAGGAAGATGGAATCAGCTGCTGCAGCCTGCTCTTGATGAACTAAATAGACGCCATCCAGACATGAACATACAGATACAATATACCGAGTTCCCTTATAATATTACAAGAGGTAGAATTTTAGATAGATTATCAAATGGCGATTCTGTTGATATTATATCTGTAGATCAAATTTGGCTTGGTGAATTTGCAGAGAAGGGTTTGTTAAAAAATCTAACTGATGACTTTGAGCAGTGGGGTAGACTCGATGATTTGTATGAGGCAAATCTTGATGGTTGTGTGTAT